>JBNKXM010000224.1:0-4291 GCA_050300315.1 Thalassotalea sp.
ATATTGATTAGATAATCGAGATACCAAAGTCGAGATCCCCATGATCAGTAAAACTAACATATAAGCGAATACTGGAATAAACAATTCACCAAGGCCTGGTGCCAACAAGGTAAATATCAAAATACCATAGAGACAATAACTACCAACGCATATTAAACGGTTTTTCTCAAACGGTCTAAGCGCACTAAACGGTCTTAGCGCGCTAATGTAGAAGAGATGGGCGACAAAAAATGCCGCCAAACCAAAAATAAACCAATGCTCTCTATCATAATCTAAGAGAAAGTCCCCGCAGGCACTCGCTAAAATCCCCGACAGAAACAATCGCTCTGTCCCTACCTTAAATAATGCAAACGCTAACGTTAAAATAGGGAGTAATTTTACCAGCCAACTATAACTATAGGGTGGCAACAAAGTTGAACCGATAAAAACACTTGCCATCAGCCAGTAACTAACAACCATTTTTTGCGATAACGTTGGTTTCATCAAAGCTCTTTCCATCCGTGAAAATCCCGTTTCATTTCTCGTTAACTATAAGCTAACAACTCGCTAAATTCTTAGCATAATCAACAATATCAGCACACAGCTCTTTGTTTTCCACTTGCTCAACAAGGGCAAGTGATTTATCAGCAATTTCACGCGCTTTATCGACTAATTCCATTTCCTCATAGCGTTGCGCCATTGATAAATAAATTGACGCGGTGAAATCAACCAAGGCTAATCGCTCTGCACAATGTAACGCTTTTTCATAAATATCCAATGCTTGTTCAGAATCATTAGTAAAATCAGCTAATGCTTCCCATTGTAATGGATGGTCTTTAGGAGAGTTTTCATTAGCCGCACACAATTTGATCAATTGTTGATAATGTTCTGCTCGCGCGCTTTCATCGCCTTTTCCCGACGAATCAGCGATTGCTTGAGATATGGTTAAGATATCGTTAAATAGAGGAGCTTTCATTAGTAAACCTTATTAAAACTATAATGCGCATAATTATACTGTGCTAAATTCGATTAAAATAGCTAAATGACGAAATTGTGCAATGGGTTCATCACTTAAGCCAGAACTAGGGCAATGATCATGCTATTAACTCATTGTTAACTGACAGTCTCTTCTCTATCTAAGTGCTGACAAAACCTTAAGACAAAATTAGCATTAACCATAATTTAATATTCATTGACATCAAGCACTTAGATATTAATTATTGATACTATTCAACAACATGGAAATATCGGAAAAGGAAACAACACATGATTGTTATTTATGGCATTAAAGAAAAACTTAACCCTATCAAACAAGAGTTATCACACACCATACAGCAGTGTCTGGTATCAGCACTTGGTATGCCTGAAAATAAAAAAGCCCAACGTTTTATACCGATGGAAAAACAAGACTTCTTTTATCCCAGCGATCGAAGTGATGCGTATACTGTCATTGAAATCAATATGATGGCTGGTAGACAACCAGAAACAATAAAACGCTTAATTCACTGTCTGTTTGAAAAAATTGAAGAAAACCTCGGCATATTACCCATAGATATCGAAATTACCGTTAAAGAACAACCCGCATATTGCTGGGGATTTCGAGGTATGACAGGCGATGAAGTGACAGACTTAAGCTATAAGGTCAATGTTTAAACTCACCAAATAATGGTTCATTATCATTTTATTTGTTAGCCTATACAAAAACACAGATTCCTTAATCTGTCGCAACTAGAATAACAAAATTCAGGTGAATAAATGAACTACATTCGACTCGGTAGTAGCCCATTAGAAGTATCACGTATTTGTTTAGGCAGCATGACTTGGGGTGTGCAGAATAATCAACAGCAAGCTAATGAGCAACTTGATTACGCGCAAACTCACGGTATCAATTTTATCGATACCGCCGAAATGTATGCGATCCCACCAACACAAGAAACTTACGGAAAAACCGAAACCATTATCGGTAATTGGCTACAGGCAAATCCATCACGT
Organism: Thalassotalea sp.; assembly: GCA_050300315.1. Taxonomy (GTDB): domain Bacteria; phylum Pseudomonadota; class Gammaproteobacteria; order Enterobacterales; family Alteromonadaceae; genus JBNKXM01. Next base: position 1,972 of record JBNKXM010000224.1, read on the forward strand.
CGTAAAGAAATTGTCTTAGCATCAAAAATTGCCGGCCCTGGCTTTTCATATATTCGAGATGGCAGTGACATTACCAGAGCGACTGTTGTCAAAGCGGTAGAAGGTTCTTTGCAACGATTACAAACGGATTACATCGATTTATACCAACTACACTGGCCGAATTATTCTTCGCCACATTTTGGTAATCACTGGCCGAATCAATTAAAGTTCACCGCATTAAACGCTGAACAACAAAATGAGAATATGCTAGATATTCTCCAAGGATTAGCAGACTGCGTAGCGGCGGGTAAAATCCGTTATTGCGGCCTGTCGGATGATTCGCCGTGGGGAATTAATCAATATTTACAATTAAGTAAAGAGCACAACTTACCGCGCATGGTATCGATTCAAAATGAATTTAGTTTGCTTCATACCAAAGATTGGCCGTATCTCATTGAAAACTGTGTTCATGAAGACATCGCTTATTTACCTTGGTCACCACTAGCAACCGGGCTATTAACCGGAAAATACTTAAATGGTGCTCGTCCCAAAGGCAGTCGTTGGACATTAATGCAGCGTCATGGTTTGTTTCGTAATAGTGAGCAAGTACATCACGCAGTAGCGGCGTATCTTGAACTTGCCAAGCGCCACAATATATCACCAGTAAAACTGGCGTTAGGCTGGGTTGATCAAGTCGATGGTGTCACCTCAACCATTATTGGCGCGACAAATATCGAGCAATTAGCGGAGGATATTGCGGCATTTGAACAACCGTTAAGTGAAGATATCCTGCAAGATATTAATCAAGTATTAAGGCAATACCCGTCCCCTTTTTAGCCGCAAAAAGTAAAAATTAGGTAGTAAAGACAATGACGTTTGATAGACAAAACTATCGAGCGTCATTTTTCTATCCGCTTATTAAATTCAATAAAAGTTGTTAGCAAATTTTTCATTACTAAGCTGAGCATTGCTTCTCATTAAGAAGCTAAGTACTCTTGCTTTATTAAAAAATCACAGGACGTATACAATGAACGCAATGAGCAAACTATATTTTAGCTGCCTGTTAATATTATCATCATCGTTAACTTATGCCGCTGAATTTAAAGAAGAAACATTACCTGCCCCGAGAAAATTAACCGAGCAACAAGCCAAAGTAGCCTCGGCCAATTATCAAAAATACTGTGCCTTGTGTCATGGTGCGGATCGACAAGGTCATGCCAATGACCATGCACCATCTCTGCGTAGCAAAAGCTTGATGGAGTCTGGCGTTGCCCACCAAATATTACGGCCGATGTCGTACGGGCGTAAAGGCACGGCTATGGGTGGTTACCTTGACGAAGTTGGCGGGCCAATGACCTTAGATGAAACTTGGGATCTAACCTATTGGTTATTTGAACAAGCAGGTTACGATAGAATAAAATTATCTACCAATCCTGTTCATGGTGACATCAAACGTGGTGAACAGGTTTTTATGGAAAACTGCACAACTTGTCATGGTAAACAAGGTGAAGGCATCACAGCACCTGCGATAGCCAATCCTTCTGCACTTGCCCACAATACCGATGAATTTATTCGCCATGCCATCAGAAATGGTCGCCAAGACACGCCGATGCAACCATTTAAAGACAAACTATCGAGCGAAGACATTGATAATGTCACGGCATTTTTACGCAGTAAAGCCAGTGGCTGGAAAGCAGAAAAAACCGTATTAAAAGCATTGCCAGAGCCAGAGCAATACGTGATCAATAAACAAGGTGACGATCCTAATTTTACTTTAACCGATGACAAATACGTATATGCAAAAGATCTAGACGCCGCACTTAAAGCAAAAAAAAGAATGGTGCTGCTTGATACCCGTGTAACATCGGTATGGCAAACCGCACATATTGAAGGTTCTATTCCGCTACCCTACTATGCCGATTTAGACCAAACCGTTGCCGGTATACCAAAAGACGTTCAAATAGTCGCGTATTGTTCATGTCCTCGAGCAGCGGCAGAATATACCATCAAAAAGCTTAACCAACGTGGTTACACCCGAACCGCCGTGTTATGGGAAGGTATTTTTGGTTGGATGCATTTAGGTTACCCTGTGATGCGTGGCGATATAGAAGGCGTCAACGATAAATCTTAGTTGAAAAGACCTATCTGACAATTAGCTTCTCGCTAAACGTCATTGATAATTATCAATGCGAAACAAGGCGGATATTGAGTGAAAATAACGTTTCTCGACAGTTTTTCACAGATTGCACAAAGTGATTGGCAACAATTAAATCATGATTGTTGCCCTTTCTCTCAATACGCTTTTTATCAATTATTAGAAACCAGCCTATCAGTATCGGCT
>JBNKXM010000225.1:0-4272 GCA_050300315.1 Thalassotalea sp.
ACGGCAAAAACGATTGACGGTAGGCTCACTAATGTTTGCTTGTTTTGCAAGTGCCGCGATACTAGCATGGATAACAGTGCTAGGTTGAGACAGTATAACTTCTGCAACTTTACGTTCTGATTTACTAAATGTGTCTAGTTCGTTGGCGATCTTTTCTAAAATATTCATTACGGTTGACCCTAGATCTTTTTATTAACTGTAATTTATTTTCTCTGTCTAATACAGAAAAAATGAAAATTTATTTCATTTTTTCTGACAATATAAATCAAAATGGCATTTTTTTGCAAATGTTTAATAATAAAGCAGAGTGCTTTTTATCTATAGCCGTTTATAGAATGAAGTCATAATATAGTTTTTTAAAATTGTAGTAAAATTACAAAAAGTACTTTACTGAGTCGTTAACACACGCTAAATTAGTGAGAAATGTAGTTTAGTTACAATGTAAACATTAGAACTAGAGAATTGTCCTTATGAAAAACACTGATTATCAGTCAGCTAGTGAAATTGTCCTTTTTGGTGCGCTTGGCGATTTATCTCGCAGAAAGTTATTACCGGCTTTATATCAATTAGATCATGCTCAATTACTTAATCCGGAAAGCCGCATTGTTGCCGTAGCCCGTCAGGAGATGAGTCTAGAAGCATTTTCTGAATTTGTTATGGAAAATTTAACAGATTTTGTGAAAGAAGGTTTAGCGCAAGAAACAATTGAACGTTTTAAATCTCGTTTGGTATATCAGCAGTTAGATTTTAAAGACATTGATGCGTATGAAAATTTAGCGACTACCTTATCTGGTGGACACGATACGCGCGTTTATTATTTCTCAACGCCTCCAGCGATTTTTGGCGATATCTCTGACGGATTAAAAGCGGCGAAGCTCATCACAGATGCGGATCGTGTGGTAATGGAAAAACCAATTGGTCATAGCTTAGAATCTTCTAAAGTGATTAATGATCAGGTTTCTCGTCATTTTAAAGAAAACCAAATTTACCGTATTGACCATTATCTTGGTAAAGAAACGGTATTGAACTTATTGGTGTTACGTTTTGCCAACTCGTTATTTACCAATAATTGGGATCGTAACAGTATCGATCATGTACAGATCACAGTTGCTGAAAGTGTTGGTATTGAAGGACGCTGGGGCTTTTATGATGATGCCGGTCAAATGCGTGATATGGTGCAAAATCATCTGTTGCAAATATTGTCGTTATTAGCGATGGAGCCGCCCGCTGATCTAAGTGCAGATAGTATCCGTGCGGAAAAATTAAAAGCGGTGAAAGCGTTAGTGCCAATTAATCGTTCGAATGTTAAAGAAAAAACTGTGCGCGGACAATATGCCGATGGTTTTTTAAATGGAAAGCCTGTACCTGGTTATTTAAATGAAGAAGGTGCTATGGCAAATAGTAGTACCGAAACCTTTGTTGCCATTAAAGCTGAAATTGATAATTGGCGTTGGAAAGGCGTGCCATTTTATTTGCGTACTGGTAAAAGAATGCCAGCTAAGCACAGTGAAATTGTTGTTCATTTTAAAGAACAACCACACAATATTTTTAAAGAAAGCTATACCGACCTACCGGCAAACAAGTTGACGATTCGTTTACAACCCGATGAAGGGGTTGAATTACAAATGATGAATAAGATCCCTGGCATTGCTAATCAAATGAATATTCATGAGAACAAGCTAGATTTGAGTTTCTCAGAAACATATCAAGATCAGCGCGTGATCGATGCCTATGAGCGATTAATGCTTGAAGTGATCAATGGTAATCAGTCGTTATTTGTTAGTCGTGATGAAGTAGAAGCAGCATGGACATGGGCTGATAGTATTATTGAAGCGTGGAAGTCGACAAACGAATCGCCTAAGCCATATGCAGCAGGTTCTTGGGGACCGGTTGCTTCAATTTCATTGATTGCGCGTGATGATCGCCAGTGGGTTGAATAATATGTATCAAATCAATGAATTTTCACAACGTGAAGCGCTTGATAACGCACTTGCCGATAAAGTCGCGAATATTTTAGCGCTTGCCGTTAAAGAAAAAGGGCGGGCGAGTATCGCTGTCTCTGGCGGTTCAACACCGAAAGGCTTTTTTAGTGCCTTGTCAAATAAAGACTTACCTTGGCGAGACATTACCATCACTCTTGCTGATGAACGTTGGGTTGGCATTGAAAGTGCCGATAGCAATACCCGTTTAGTTCACGAAAACTTATTACAAAATAAAGCGATTAATGCAAAGTTTTTTCATTTAAAACAAGGTGATGAATTAACTTCAGAGACTTTAAGTGACTTAAACTTGGCTGTGAAATCATCGTTATTACCGTTAGATGTATTAATTTTAGGTATGGGTGAAGATGGCCACACTGCCTCTTTGTTTCCGTGTAGTGAGCAAATCGATGAAGCGCTTGCATCATCGACAGCGCCATTATTAAAAGTAATACCGCAAACTGCACCTTATCAGCGAATTACCTTTAGCTTTGCTTATTTAAAACCGAGCAAGCATACGTTTTTACACATTAGTGGAAGTAACAAAAAAGCGGTTTTGCAAAAGGCACTTGCCGACACGAATATCAGAGAAATGCCAATTAGAGCGTTTCTACACGATCCAGCTATAGATACCCAAGTATATTGGGCGGAGTAACTCATGGCGATAGTAATGAATAAACAAATTTTAGATATCACAGAGCGTATCATAGCGCGTAGTAAAGATTCTCGTCAGGCGTATTTAGCCAAAATTGACGCTGCAAAATCAGAAACCGTTCATCGAGCGAGTTTAGCGTGTGGTAATTTGGCGCATGGCTTTGCTGCTTGTGGTAAATCAGATAAAGATGTTTTGCGTGGTATTAATCACTCTGATATTGCCATTGTTTCAGCGTATAACGACATGTTATCGGCACATCAGCCTTATGAAACTTACCCAGAAATTATCAAAGAAGCAGTAAGAGAAACCGGCGGTGTCGCGCAGTTTGCTGGTGGTGTACCGGCAATGTGTGACGGTGTAACTCAAGGCCAACCTGGTATGGATCTGAGCTTAATGAGCCGAGATGTTATTGCGATGTCGAGCGCGGTTGCGTTATCTCATAATATGTTTGATGGTGCTTTGATGCTTGGCATTTGTGATAAAATCGTCCCAGGTTTATTGATTGCGAGCATGACGTTTGGTCATTTACCGACGGTATTTGTGCCTGCGGGTCCTATGCCTTCAGGTATTCCAAATAAAGAGAAAGCACGTGTTCGTCAGCAATTTGCTAAAGGTGAAATAGGTGAAGATAAATTATTAGAGGCGGAATCTGCTTCTTATCATGCACCAGGCACTTGTACTTTCTTTGGTACGGCAAACTCTAACCAATTAGTGGTCGAAGTTATGGGCTTGCATCTACCAGGTGCGTCATTTGTCGCGCCAAATACCCCATTAAGAGAAGAATTAACTAAAGCTGCTGCCCGTCAAGTAACACGTTTAACGCAACAGTCAGGCAACTATATGCCTGTCGGTAAAATGGTTGATGAAAAATCAATAGTTAATGCCATTGTTGCTTTGTTAGCCACCGGTGGCTCTACTAACTTAACCATGCACATCATCGCGTTTGCTAAAGCGGCGGGTATCATCATTAATTTCCAAGACTTTAATGACTTGTCGAATGCGGTGCCATTAATTACGCGTATTTATCCTAATGGCTCTGCTGATATTAACCACTTTCAACAAGCTGGTGGTATGGCATTATTATTTAAAGAGTTAATTGCCGCCGGTTTAGTGCATGAAGATGTTGAAACTATCTGTGGTCGTGGACTTTCTCGCTATACCAAACAGCCTGAAATTATTGATGGTAAGTTGCAATGGGTTGATAGTGTTGATGTTTCTGGCGATCCAGAAGTAATTGCTACACCGGCTAAACCATTTAAAGCGGATGGTGGCTTAAAAGTTTTAAAAGGTAACTTAGGTGTATCAGTGATCAAAACCTCTTCATTAAGAGACGGCAGCTTTGTCATTAAGGCACCTGCGGTAGTGTTTGAAGATCAACATGAACTTGATACGGCATTTAAAGCTGGTGAGTTAGAAAAAGATTTCGTTGCTGTTGTTCGCTTTCAAGGACCTAAAGCGCGCGGTATGCCTGAATTACATAAATTAACGCCACCGTTAGGAGTATTGCAGGATAAGGGCTTTAAGGTGGCATTAGTAACTGATGGTCGTATGTCAGGCGCTTCAGGTAAAGTACCTGCTGCGATACATTTATGCCCTGAAGCATTAGATGGTGGCTTAATTGCGAAAGTGAAAACAGGT
>JBNKXM010000226.1:0-4269 GCA_050300315.1 Thalassotalea sp.
ATGATGAGCATAGCGACAATGTTGAAGAAACATTAGTTTCTCATTTATTAAAATCAAACTGTTTGATCACCAATCAACCTGATTGGGCCACGGTATATATAAGCTATCAAGGCAAACAAATCGATAAAGCGTCATTATTAAAATACCTGATCTCGTTTCGCCAACATAACGAGTTTCATGAGCAGTGTGTTGAACGCATTTTTTGTGATATCAGCAAATTCTGCCAGCCCAAAGCACTAATGGTTTATGCGCGTTACACCCGCAGAGGCGGTTTAGATATTAACCCTTATCGCTCAACAACTAAGCAAGCACCAGCATATGCCCGCACATTAAGGCAATAACTCAACTTTTGTTCTGCTTTTTGATCTGCTTTGATAATTTATTGTTTTATTTATCAGTTATTAGCTTTCTTTACTGACTTTTTTACAACTAATGTATATGATTAATAACTAGATAGTTATTAGCTCCATTTATCGGATATTTCTAATTGATAGATTAATCAAAGGTTCGATAAAGGCGATAGAATATAATTTGTGAGCACAAGGATTTCGGTTTTTCATGAGTAATAACTCAACTTTTGATAGAGAAATGGTCGCGCTAAAACGTAAGCTAGAGTCTGCTGTTGAATCTCGTAGCGCTATTGATGAAGAATTAAAGCAACAATACACCTTATTTTCTGAATTTATCATCAAATTAAGTCAAGCCTGTAAAGGAATAGATATCGCGCTTGATAATAAACTTGCCAAATTAAGAACCTTGCTGAGCAAATCTCGTGAATTTAATGATATTGAATTACTGATCAAAGAAATTTCACAGTTATTGAAAAAGTTTTCCACAAAAAATGAGCAGGAAATCGCTAAACTACAAGCTGATTTTTCTAACGCAGGCGCTGCATTACAAAAAATTAACGGCTTGCCAAGTGAACTAAGACGAAAATTACGGGCATTATTAAAAGAAAATGAACAAACCAAAGACGCCTTAGCACAATATATTCCGCTTTTTAGTCAGTTAGTCATTTTTTATCAAGCGGCGTTAAAACAAGGTAATATCGCAGATAATGCCAATGGTTTAATTACACAACCTCAAAACAGCAATATCACGACAATCGCACTAAATGAGAGTGTCGCCCATCAAGTTGTGCAACGTTTCTCTGAATTTTTGAGCAAAATACATGTCTCTCAAAAATACCAAGCGCAACTACTGAAAATTAAAGCCGAGCTTAATAAGGACATGCCTAGCGAAAAGTTACTAGATAGCTTTTTAGCGACTTTTGATGTACTAAGCCATGATATGGTACAAGAAAGAAACACAGCCAAAGTGTTTTTATCAACGCTCAGTGACACCTTATCAACAGTACAATCGGCGGTCACCAGTACCATGTTGGTTCAAGAAAAAAATAAAGATGAACACAAAAAACTGAACGAGCAACTGCAATTGCAAATTACGGAAATGGCCAATGGCCTTGATCAAGCCAATTCACTCGTTGACATTAAAGTGGATATCAACAGTAAATTAAAAGCAATTGCGACTACCTTAGATAAAAAATCGGCAATTGAAATTACTCAACAAACAGAGCTAGAAAAAAAATTAGTTGAGATGCAAGACAAAGTAAACACGCTTGAATTGCAAAGTAGAAGTTTTGAAAAACGCATTCAGGAACAACACGCGAAAAGCCTACAAGATGCGCTCACTAAACTCTATAACCGTGCAGCATTTGATGAACATTTCGCCAAAGAATTTGTCCGTTGTCAGCATAATGACAAGCCACTCGCGCTTGTTGTTGCTGATTTGGACAACTTTAAACGCATCAATGACACCTATGGTCATACTGCGGGTGATAAAACATTGCAGGTTATCGCCAACACATTTAAAAAACATCTCGATGACATTGGCTTCATTGCCCGTTACGGCGGAGAAGAATTTGTTTTTATTTTTACTGATAAAGAAAAAGATAGCTTACTACGTACGCTCAATTTACTCAGAGAAAAAATCGCAAAATTACCTTTTAAATTTAAAAATAATAAAGTCAGCATGACCTTATCGATAGGTGTCACCTACATTAAAAAAGAGGACAATGTCCATATCGCATTTGAACGGGCTGATACCGCCTTGTATCAAGCGAAAGAGCAAGGAAAAAATAGAGTCGTTTACCTTTAAGTGAGCGTCTCCCAATCATTTGCTTTTTCACTCTAAGGAGTCATTTATGCATGTACAACTAAATCCCGTCGGGAAAATGAACCTGTTGTCTCCGGTTGAAGTTGATCATTTACAACGTTCGGCGACAAGTCCTCTGTATCAACTTTATCGAAATTGTTCACTTGCTGTTTTAAATGCAGGAAGTCATACCGACGACGCTGAAGCGATTTATAGTCAATTTCAAGATTTTCACATTCAAGTGCTCCGCCGTGAACGTGGCGTAAAAATAGCGTTAGAACAACCACCTGAACATGCATTTGTTGATGGTAAAATCATCAAAGGTATTCAAGAGCATCTATCAGCGGTGTTACGAGACATTTTATTCACCAACACCCGATACAAACAACAAATCGAAGATAACGTCAATATCACTCATATTACCTTCGATATTTTACGAAATGCCAATGTGATTATTCCAGAAAGTGAGCCAAATCTCGTCACTTGTTGGGGAGGTCACTCGATCAGTGAGCTAGAATACAAATACACCAAAGAAGTGGGTTATCAGTTAGGCTTAAGAGGGTTTAACATTTGCACTGGTTGCGGACCAGGTGCGATGAAAGGCCCGATGAAAGGTGCTACTATCGGCCACGCCAAACAACGCAATAGTAATGGTCGATATATTGGATTGACTGAGCCAAGTATTATCGCTGCGGAGCCGCCCAACCCTATCGTTAACGAACTGGTGATCATGCCAGACATAGAAAAGCGATTAGAAGCGTTCGTGCGCATCTCTCACGGTATTATTATTTTTCCTGGTGGTGCAGGCACAGCAGAAGAACTGCTTTATATCTTAGGCATCATGTTAAACCCTAAGAATCAAGCCCAAAAATTACCGATTATTCTAACCGGTCCTGCAAGCTGTGCGGACTATTTTAATCAAATTGATAAATTTATTGGTGCAACACTTGGTAGTAAAGCTCAAGCGTTATATCAGATCATCGTTGATGATCCCGAACAAGTTGCTAAGTCAATGAAATCAGGCTTAGAAGATGTGCTAACCTATCGGAAACAAACAGGTGATGCTTATCATTTTAATTGGTCATTATTTATTGAAGATAATTTCCAACAACCGTTTATTCCAACACATGCCAATATGGCCGCGACTAATATCAGTTTTGATTTAGATACCGCAACCTTAGCGGCTAACTTACGCCGCGTATTCTCGGGGATTGTTGCAGGTAATGTAAAATCTGAAGGGCTCAAAGAAATCCGCCAACATGGTCCGTTTCAAGTCACAGGTGATAAACAGATAATGGCGCTAATGGATGAGTTACTAAACTCATTTGTCAAACAACATCGTATGAAGCTGCCAGGCAGTAAATATATCCCATGCTATCAGGTCATTAAGGATCACTAAATGTCAGTTCATTTAGTATTAATTGATGCGTTAAACTTAATTAGACGGATATATGCCGTTCAGGAACGCCCCTTTCTGCTAAATAATGAACTTGGTGAAAACACCAAAAAACAAGTGCTTGATAATACTGAAAAAGCGTGTTGCCATGCGCTTAGTAAAATCATTGAATCACAACAGCCAAGCCACGCATTAGCCGTGTTTGATAGCGTTTCTCCTTGTTGGCGATATGCCTTATATCCTGATTATAAGAAAGGCCGAAAAAAAATGCCTGAACACTTATCAGACAGGCTCGCCGACATTCAAGATGCCTTTATGGAGCAACACGTTGATTCATTAGAATCAGAAAACGACGAAGCGGATGATTTAATTGCAACCTTAGCAATAAAAGTCGCGTTACGAGGCCAAAAAGTAACGATTATCTCAACCGACAAATGTTTCCTCTCGTTATTGAATCATAATATTCATGTTTACGATTATTTTAATCGTCGCTACTTAGACAGCCAGTATGTCAAAGAAAAATTTGATGTTAAACCTCAGCAATTAATCGACCTGTGGACGTTAACCGGTGATTCAACCAATAAAATTCCAGGCATCAAAGGCATAGGACAAGTAACCGCTGCAAGCTTACTTAATCAGTATGGTTCTCTCAATGCGTTATTAACGGCCGACGATTTAAAAGCGAGCATTGCCGATAAATTAGCTGAACAAAGCGAGCA
>JBNKXM010000227.1:0-4260 GCA_050300315.1 Thalassotalea sp.
AGCCTCATTTTCGCAGGTATAGCCGCAAACACCGCAGACATAATAACAGTCCACCTCTTGCGGGTTATCCAGGCTATCCAGTGCCTTTTGGTAAAGCTCGGCATGAATTTTTTCGACTTCATTGGCATAGGTAAATAAGACACTGACTTATCGTCTAAATGTTTATAGTACAGGCGAACATAGCCTTGATTAAATTCTTTGGTGATATTGGCTTTGATTTGTCCGCCATTGTTACCGGTATAACCTGTATCTCTTGGGCCTTCACCTTGGCGATAAAAGCCGCCGATATGAAAATATGTGCTATCGTTAATTTCTGAGCCAAATTCAAAGTCAGTACGAGTTGAATCAAAGTCTAACCCAAGAGTTGTCGATACGCTGCCAGCACCTGATTCACCCGTTTTACTGATGATATTGATGATACCGCCAGGAGCGTTGGTAGCGAGCGTTGAGGCAGAGCCACCACGAATTGATTCGATAGACGCCATGGTGCTATCAAGTCTTAAGAAAATATCGGCATTACCAAAGGCGATGTCGCCAAATTGTAATAGTGGTAAGCCATCTTCTTGTAATTGTAAGAATTTTGCGCCACCAGCAGCTACGGGTAAACCACGTACCGCAATGTTTGCATTACCTTCACCACCTGATGATTCAGAACGAACACCAGGGATAGATCTAAATGCTTCCGCGGTGCTTCTTGGCGTAGTGACTTCTATTTGATCAACAGATAAGCTGCTTACCGACACACTTGATGCCATCACGGTTGAACCTTTACCGACAACACCTGTTACGATGATCCGTTCAAAATCTAGTCCTTTTTTGCTCTCTTTGTCGTTTTCAGTGACAGTTTCTGCAGCACTTAAGTGAGTGCATATTGCCATTGCCAACGTACTTATTAAGAACTTTCTACACGTTACCTGTTTCATTTTATTCACCCCGTATTTCTTTATAGTTTGCTTTTATGGTTTTAGATATACTTTTTTCATATCGTCTTAATCGATTAAGTTAATTATTTGACATAACCCATCTAAATTGCAAGTAGTTTTTTTGTACAGTTAATTAATTTTAGTTAATCGTTTGAAAAATAATGCAATTTAATTGCTGTTTTTGTGCTGAATTGGGTCGGCTATCAAGTTATAAATTGCGCCTAATGCCAGTAGGGCAGCAAAGAAGGTGGCTAAATAAAAGCCGTAAGAAACATGGCCGAATAGATCGCTGATCACTCCCATCAATAATGGCGAAATAGCAGCAGAGACCGCAGTGAAAAAGAGAATAACACCGGCAACTGCGCCGTGTTTATCTGCAGAAAAACAGCTAATGCCTTTAGAGTTTAGCGTTGGGTAGATCATTGACATAAACAACCCAGACAAAGGTAGTAACACAACGGCGACACTTATGCCGAATATGGCAGTCGCTAAATAACAAAGAAATACCGCCAATGAAAACCACAACATGACGCTTTGCCAGCTAAAGTGTTTAAGCATCCACACGCCTATAAATCTACCACCTGCGCGCAGGGCAAAGAAAATAGTTAATGAATAGGTTGCGAGCCATACCAAAGAGCCTTGATAATCAGCTAACAGTGTTGGCATCCAAACATAAATGGCTACTTCTGTGGCAACATATAACGCGATTGCTAATGAAAAACCCATGGCGTATGGGTCTTTCATTACCTTAAGAGAATTTCTTAAACTGATATGGCCTACCGAAGTTTGTTTGGTTATTGGGTAAGTGGTTCGCATAGCAACTATGCATAAGATGACGCACAATAGTCCGGCGCAGATGTATAAATATTTCCAAGACACGCCGCTAACAAGCAAGTAGCTAACGATGGCAGGGCCAACCATAGCGCCAATACCAAAGAAGCCCTCGACTTTATTCATGGTGGAGGTATGCTCTTTTGATGACATCGAAATATCACCTATCAGTGCTAAAGCGCCGGTCTTAAATAAACCAATTGCCATACCAATGAGTGCCAGTAGTGTTAAAAAGTAGAGAAACGAACTACCAACAGAAAATAAAAAACAAGCGAGCGAAAAAATAAATAAGCCGATGATAATCGTTGCTTTTCTGCCCCATTTATCGGCTAAGTAACCCAAAAATAACCCGCTAAAGGCGATAAATACCATAGGAATATAATGGAACGCACTCGCTTGCGTTAAGCTTAACTGATAGTTAGATATTAATTGTGGAATGATCACGCCAACCGCGTCTGAGGTCATAGCAAAGACAAAGAACATCATATAGGTTAGAAGCTTAATTCTGGTCACTGAGGCTTGCTCTGTTAGTGGCTTACTTAGTGTTAAGTTGCTTGTTTGATTCATTTCACTCACCATTTATTAAACTTCTTTTATTTTATGTGGATATACAGTAACTCACATATAAATAAAGAAATTTATCTTTTGTTTAAGTTTAGACTGTGGATTATTGCGTGCTCATCTTAAAGAAAAATAAAATTATTCTTGATTAAAATTGCATTGTGTATGAATATACTTCTTAATCGATTAAGTTACAACTTAAACTTTAATGGTAAATTTATGAAGAATAATGTCCAGCTTATTACTTATGTTGACCGATTAACCGGTGCTGATATCCAAGAGCTAAACAAGGTATTAAAAGATCAACTGTCAGATTTATTTTCTGGTGTGCACTTATTACCGTTTTATTACCCAATAGATGGTAGTGATGCGGGCTTTGATCCGATCGATCATACGTCTGTTGATAGCCGATTAGGTGATTGGCATGACATTAAACAGTTAGGCGAGCAGCATGAATTGATGGCAGATCTTATCGTCAATCATATGTCAGCGCAGTCGCAAGAATTTAAAGACGTGTTAAGTAAAGGGAAAAGCTCCGAATATTGGCCGCTGTTTCTAACAAAAGATAAAGTATTTCCTGATGGGTTATCGGATGAGTTGCGAAATAAAATTTATCGTCCGCGCCCTGGTAGTTGTTTTACCACGTTTTCACTGCCTAAAAATGAAACGGCTGAATTTTGGACGACGTTTACCGACAATCAAATAGATATTGATGTTAATTCCGAAGCAGGTAAAGCGTATCTGTCTCGTATCTTACAGACCTTTGCCGATAACAATATTAAAATGATCCGCTTAGATGCTGCGGGTTATGCGATTAAAAAAGCGGGAACTAGCTGTTTTATGTTAGATGAAACTTTTGAGTTTATTGATCAATTATCGCAACGAGCAAACCAGTTAGGCATAGAAACCTTAGTAGAGATCCACTCTTATTATCAGACGCAAATCGAAATCGCTAAGCGGGTTGATCAAGTTTATGATTTTGCTTTGCCGCCATTAATTTTACACAGTCTTTTTACTGGTGATTTTTCCGCTTTGGTTAAGTGGTTAAAAATATCACCTAAAAATTGTATTACTGTGTTAGATACTCATGACGGCATTGGTATTATTGATGTCGGTCCTATGGATGGTAAGCAAGGCTTACTGACCAATGAAGAAATAGATCATTTGGTTGAACAAATACATCTAAATAGTGCTGGTGAAAGTAAAAAAGCTACTGGTGCTGCGGCAAGTAATGTCGATTTATATCAGGTTAACTGTACGTATTATGATGCATTAGGCAAAGATGACTTTGATTATTTAGTGGCAAGAGCCATTCAATTTTTTGCGCCAGGTACGCCTCAGGTATACTATGCTGGCTTATTTGCAGAAACGAATGACATGGCGTTGTTATCCAGAACAAATGTTGGCAGAGATATCAATCGTCCTTATCTTGATCGAGCGCATATAGCACAAGCGCTAAACAAGCCATTTACTAAAGCAATGATTCAACTTATTAAATTGCGAAATAGCTGTGATGCGTTTAATGGTGAATTTTCGGTAAGTAATGACGCATCAATTTTGAAAATTATCTGGAAAACTAGTGAACAGAGCGTGACGTTAATGGTAGATTTAACGAAACGTAATGCGCAAATCGAGATCACAGAGCATGATAATACGCGCATTGTTCATTTAGCGAGCTGGTTAAATCAAGAATAACCGTGTAAACAATCAATAAAAAAGGTAACCATGACAGAAAACAAAGTGTGGACGCTTAAAAGTGTTGCGAAAGAGCTCGGTGTGTCAAACGCCACGGTTTCAAATGCCTTTAATCGTCCCGATCAACTGTCGGCCAAACGTCGAGACGAAATCTTAGCATCGTGTAAAAAGCTCGGCTATTCGGGGCCTAATAAAGCGGCACAATCGTTACGAAAAGGTCAGTTCAATATTGTTGCTCTGGTATTGCCAG
>JBNKXM010000228.1:0-4256 GCA_050300315.1 Thalassotalea sp.
TTACAGGCGTTAGTGATCTTGTTATTTATCGGGCTGTTAAGCATAGCCTTGACGGCATGTGGCAGTAGCAATAACAGCAGTGCGAGCACTAATCTTACAACAACTAGCACAAATGTCGCTCCTGTGGTTGAGGCAGGCATTGATCAGACAGTGAGTGAAAACCAGCCGGTTACACTATCGGGTTCAGCCAATGACGATGATGGTAGCATTGTCAGTTATCTATGGCAGCAAACCTTGGGTACGAGTGTTAGTTTGAGTAACCCTGAAAGCGCTAGTACCAGCTTTATTGCACCACAAGTAACACAATCGAGTACCTTAATGTTTAGCCTGACGGTCACTGATAATGGCGGTAAAAGTGCTCAAGATACGATAACCATAACCGTCAATCCCGAGAGTGAAAACGCCGCTATTGATATCACTAATGCAATACTTACCAACCAAAACGGCTCGTGTAAGAGTTACGTTGGCTTGTATTATTCAAACGTAGAAGATATTCAACGCAGCATGGATTTTAACGGCGATATAGTTATCACTACCAGCGAAGATAAATGTATCTTTGCGGTAAACGAAATCCCTAATCATGATTTTAATGATGCGTCAGCGGCGTTTGCTACTAATGTAAGTGAACAATCAGGGCACTATGAGATCCCTTTATCTCCTGTGATGGCTAATACAGCGACCGAATTAAGCTTATCAACAACTAATGCGTTACTGCTTAACGGTGTCGTGATCGATTTACTTGCCGCCGCCTGTTATGACGTTGGTAATGAGCCATTAGGCCAAGAAAAAATAGGCTGTGGCGAAGATCAGCTCGATAATCCATGGCGTTATGATCCTATGTCTTCGTTAAATAATTTTGGTACCGATGAGCACAATGCGCATGTTCAGCCTGATGGCACGTATCATTATCATGGTAATCCTGTGGCATTATTTACGCTTGATTGCGATATTGTCGCGCAAGAGTCACCAGTGATAGGCTTTGCCGCCGATGGTTTTCCTGTTTATGGCTCGTGTTTTAATGACAATGGTGTGATACGAAAAGCAAGATCAAGTTATCAGTTGAAAAACAATGGCGGCATTCGTCAAGCAGTTAGTGGTTATACAACTCCACAAGCGGGAATGGGCAGTGTGGCAAGCAATAATTATGACGGTCAATTTCGCGGAGATTATCAATATGTCACTAATAGCGGTGATTTGGATCAGTGTAACGGTATGACAATCAATGGACAGTACGGCTATTACGTAACTGATAGCTACCCTTGGGTATTAGGTTGTTATAAAGGAACACCTGATAATTCAATGAAAAAACAAGGGGCTGCGATGGTCAATCGAATGCATACCCATGGCGGCTTAACTCATTTACATTAGCTAAAATTGTCAGCTTAAACAGTGCTGTTCATGAAAGGCAAATCGCTGCTTAAGCTGACATCAGATGCACTAAATATTAATCGTCCCTTTCATATATAAAACGCCAAAACCTGAGACTAATACGCGGTCATTGACAAGGTGACAATACAATACGCCGCCACGTTTTGACGCTTGATAAGCAACTAATTGTGTTTTAGCAAGTTGTTGTGCCCAATAGGGAGCGAGTCCCGAGTGTATTGAACCTGTCACAGGATCTTCATCACCTCCATTAGCAGGCCAAAAATAGCGGGAAATAAAATCATATTCATGCGCTTTGGCTGTGACAACAACATCAAATGGTGCCAACTTTTTCAGAGTCGGCGAATGATAATTTACGTTGATAACATCGCTTTCTGATGACATGACCGCAAAGTAAGCTTGGCCATTTTTTAACACTTTCGCTGGCTGAACAGATAAACCCTCTAGTAATGCTTGCGGTATATCATCGATCGTTTCAGGTAATTGATTGGGAAAACTCATTTCGATTTTTCCATCGTCGAGTTGATTAACAAACAATGAACCAACTTTTGACGTCAAAAACTCTATTTCACCGAGACAATCGAAATAATGAAATATTACAAAAGATGAGGCTAGTGTGGCGTGACCGCAAAAATCGATTTCAGTCAACGGTGAAAACCAACGAATTTCATATTTATTTGGAGATAGTGCTTTGATAAAAGCCGTTTCCGAAAGATTGTTCTCCGTGGCAATTTGCTGCATTAACTCAGGGGCTAACCATTGTTCTACTGGCACAACAGCCGCTGAATTGCCTTTAAACTGTTGTTTGGTAAAAGCATCAACGATAAAAATATCTAGTTCCATTAGCTGGCCTTTTTTTTAAAGCACTTAGTTAAGATGAGATTATTTAAGAATTAATGACTTATGACAATACTTATACAGACATTGGTCGTTTTAAAAAGCTTGCTTGTAAAGTAGCCAGTGGTTTAGTAGTTTATTGCTCGATTTAAAATAAAAACAATAAATGATGTAAGGTGAAGATGATGTCAGTAGAAACGATTTATAAAGTTGTATTATACCCTTTTATTAACGAGTCAATTGCCAGTTTAAAGGCCATGACCAACCTTGAAGGCGCGGCTGGCGATGCATTTATGGATAGCGTTGATGATTTTCGTTTTAAAGGCTATGCGGTTTGCTCAGATGTTACGGGTAACTTAGATGGCGTCATCATGATGCACCATTATCCAGAAACTGCTGTTGCTATTGGTAATTCGGTTTGTGAAAAGATGTTTGATGAAAAATATCAATTTACAGAAATTAATGAAGAATTAAGCAATGCGTTGGCGGAATGGGGTAACACCATTGTAGGTCGCTCAACCGATCTGCATGGGCGTTACAGCTTAGAATATAATTTTTCTAGTCCTTACTTTGTGCAAGATGTCAGCGATATGGAAAAGTATTTAGTTGGCGTAAAAGAAGTGGTTACTGTGCCTATTACGGTAGAAGGTGTCGGTCGCTATTATTTTAATTTGCTCGTACGTAATGTCGATTATCAAACAGGCGGTGTTAAACGTGAAGAAAGTACTGGTATCGCCAATCCTCACAGTAATGTATTAGCGACTGATAGCAAAGTGTTGTTAGTTGACGATAGCTCGATGATCCGAAAAGCATTAAAACGTTATTTAAATCAACTCGGTTACAACAATGTTATTGAGGCAGATGATGGACTCTCTGCGATTGAAATGGTGAAAAATGAGGCGCCTGATTTTATGTTTATGGATGTCGTCATGGGAGAAATGAATGGTGATCAAGCATTAAAAGCCATTCGAGAAGCAGGGTCAAATGTCCCTGTGGTGATGCTATCGTCAGTGACAGACAAAAACTTGGTAACGCAATGCCAAGACTATGGCATCTCAGGTTTTATCTTTAAACCGATCCAAGCGGATAACGGTGCACAAATTATTAAAGAATACTTAAAGGTTGAGTAAGTTGAGTGAGCTGAGTGTGCAATTAAGTTAATTTGGGCTTTATTACTCATTCAGCTCTTATTTGCTGAATATTGTAGGTTAAATTCATCGTCAGAACTGGTAGACCATTTCCATTAATAACTGACGTCCGGCAATTGGATAGTCTTCTGGAATAGTGCTTGGACTAGGTTCTCTTGCGTCACTATCATCAAGCAAATTTTTGGCAATTAAACTAACAGATAAGCTAGGTAAAACATTTTTGCGTTCTAACTTGGCTGACACTAACAGATAATTAGGTAATGTTTTTCTGCTATCTGCTTGAGGACGTTTACGTTTAGCTAACCACTTTCCATCTATATTCCAGTGCCAGTTGTCACTCATCTGCCAATTTACGCTTAGGTAAGCCATTTTTAGAGGAATATCGGCAATGTCGTTGTGGTCTTTATCTTCGGCATTTAATAACGAATAGTTTGCATCAATGTTGATATTGGGTTGAGGTTTCCATTTTAGCCAAAACTCGCCGCCCCAACCTTTTTGTTTTCCGGTATTTTGGGCGATGTTAACTTGAGCTTTTTCGTCAAAAACAAAAGCGATAAGATCTTTCGCTTGATAAGAGAACGCATCAAACGAAAATAGTAAATTCTGATTGATAAAATATTCAACATTTAGGCCCGTTTCAATGGTATCAACAGATGCCGAACGTAAATTAGGGTTGCCGATGCTGGCAGGGTTGTTTTTCGCATATAACTGAGCGATAGATGGGGCCCGGAACGCAGATCCTGAAAAGAATTTAAACCTTAATTGTTCAGACTGCTGCCAGATTACGCTTAACCTTGGGTTGATTGTTGTTCCAAAGTCGGAGTACCTGTCGTGGCGAATACCAAAGGTGAGTAGTAATTCCGGCGTTACTTGCCATTCATCTTG
>JBNKXM010000229.1:0-4250 GCA_050300315.1 Thalassotalea sp.
TTTATCGCGCCTCGCACCTGCTGGTGTTAAAGGTAGCGTTATGGGGATCTATTCAAGCAGTCAGTTTATGGGCGCATTTTTTGGTGGCTTGTTAGGTGGGGCGATCGCCAGTAAGTTTGGCGAGCAGATGATCTTTCTTGTTATGGCGTGCACTGGTTTATTGTGGTTTATTGCGGCAACTGGCATGAAGCCATTGAAAAAATCAAAAAGCTATAGTTTTAAAACCACGATTGAAAGCGAAGAACAAGCCGATAAAGTGGCAAATGAACTGATCCATCTACCGGGTGTGATCGAAGCAACCTTAGTACATAGCGAGTCGGTCGCGTATTTAAAAATAGATGATAAAGTTGCTGATTTTCAGCAGATTAAGTTGTTACTCAAACCGGCTAACTAATCTTCAAGCGGTTATCTGCTAGCTACAGCATAATTAGTGGATCGCCAAGATCTGATATTGGCATCGTCTATTTCCGAGTACGATGTCGATATCATCATCAACAAAACAATTCATTAAGACATTTCCTAATGGTGAATCGGGTGATATCACCGTCACTTTCTGTTGCTCAAATGCACAATTAAAGCCAGCAGCTGCAGGCGCAATAAAAAACCATTGCTTAACTAATGGTGTCTGATCTGACTGTGCAACCTGCACTAAAGCACCTTGTGTAACGTAGTTTTTAGCGTCGATTGATAATGCTTTGATCTGCGTTATTGCCTGCTGTAACTCTCGCGCTCTTTTTGATTGTCCTTGGGCAAGATAGCTCGCTTCTATGGCTAAGGTATCATATTGCGTATCGGCGATTGATTGCTCATCGATGGCAGCGAGATGGGCGTTACGTGCAGCAGTTTCTATGACAGCCAATTCTTGCGTTAGATAAGCCAATATATTGTTAATGATTGTTTGTTTCATAAATTTATCCATTGTCGATGTTAAGCATAACATATTCATAGTGGGAGATTTTTTTAATCTTAGTGATTACCAATCTGACAGGTGTCAAAATAAAGCTTGAGTTTTGCTGATTTACCAACTACCTTATAGCCTCTGGTTAGACCTTTTGGCTTGTTTTGATAACTAAAAAAGACTGAAATTATGACAACAACATCTGCATTTCCACACTTATTAGCACCTTTAGATTTAGGCTTTACCACCTTGGCAAACCGTACTTTAATGGGTTCCATGCATACAGGGTTGGAAGAAGAAAAAGGCGGCTTTGATAAGTTAGCGGCATTTTATCAGGCAAGGGCTAAAGGTGGCGTTGGCTTAATCGTTACCGGTGGTATTAGTCCAAATATTCGTGGTCGATTAGCGCCATTTGGTGGGCAGCTCAGTTATTTTTGGCAAGTTGCTAAACATAAAAAAGTGACTGATGCGGTGCATCAATATCCAACTAAGATCTGTCTACAGTTATTGCATGCGGGTCGTTATTCTTATCATCCGTTTAGTGTTTCATCGAGTAAAAAGAAGTCACCAATTAATCCATTTACCCCGAGTGCGATGTCGGTGCGTCAAATCAAATCTACCATTAAAGATTTTGCTAATTCTTCTAAGCTTGCGGCAAAAGCGGGCTATGATGGCGTTGAAATTATGGGATCGGAAGGTTATTTGATCAATCAGTTTAGCTGTGTTCGTGTCAATAAACGCACCGATGAATGGGGCGGAAGTATTGAAAACCGCATGCGCTTAGCTTGCGAAATTGTTAAAGCAGTACGCGAAAAAGTAGGTAAAGAGTTTATCATTATATTTCGTTTGTCGATGCTTGACCTTGTAGAAGGTGGCAACAGCTGGCACGACGTAGTAACTATGGCTAAAGGGATAGAAGCCGCTGGCGCTACTATTATTAATACGGGTATCGGCTGGCATGAAGCACGCGTACCAACCATAGCTACCTCAGTGCCAAGGGCTGCGTTTACTTGGATAACTCAGCGCATGAAAACGGAAGTGAGTATTCCGCTTGTTACCACTAACCGTATTAATACGCCAGAAGTTGCTGAGCAGGTATTGGCTGATGGTCATGCTGATATGGTGTCAATGGCACGGCCATTTTTAGCAGATGCCGAATTTGTTAATAAAGCGGCAGAAAACAAGAGTGAAGAAATTAATACCTGCATTGGCTGTAATCAGGCGTGTTTAGATCATGTCTTTAAACAGCAACGCGCGTCTTGTCTAGTGAACCCGCAAGCATGTTATGAAACTGAACTCGTGTTGTCTCCGGCAACTAAGCGCAAAAAGTTAGCTGTGATCGGTGCAGGCCCTGCAGGTCTTGCGTTTAGTGTGTATGCGGCGCAAAAAGGTCATCAGGTGACATTATTTGATCGGGCGAATGAAATCGGTGGCCAATTTAATATTGCCAAACAAGTGCCGGGCAAAGAAGAGTTTTATGAAACACTACGTTACTTTGATGTGCAATTAAAAAAACATCAGGTTACCGTTGAGCTAAATAGTGAGCAGACTGCGCAGTCTTTACTAGCACAAGGTTTTGATGAAGTTATTCTGGCAACCGGAATTGTTCCTAGAAAATTGTCGATCCCCGGTATCGATCACCCGAAAGTGAAAAGTTACATTCAGGTGTTACGTGATAAAGAACCTGTTGGCGATAAAGTGGCGATAATAGGTGCTGGCGGTATCGGCTTTGATGTTGGCTGTTATTTAGCGGAAGAACATCCATTAACTCACGAGCCAGATACTTGGTTAAAAAGTTGGGGAGTGGACAAATCTTATCAGCACAATGCAGCCTTATTGCCACATGCAGACCACCACAAAACGGTAAAAGAAATTTATTTATTGCAACGTAAATCATCGAAAGTGGGTGCAGGTTTAGGTAAAACGACGGGTTGGATCCATCGAGCAACGTTAACTAAAAATGGTGTTCATATGCTTGCTGGTGTGAACTATCAAAAAATTGATGATCAAGGTCTGCATATTGAAGTGAACGGTGAGCCGCAGTTATTAGCTGTTGATACTGTGATTATCTGTGCCGGACAAGAGCCTGAGCGTTCTTTATATCAAGCATTACAAGATGCCAATATGCCAACCCATTTAATTGGCGGTGCTAATGTTGCTGCTGAGTTGGATGCCAAACGCGCTATTCGTCAGGCACTGGAATTAGCAATTACAATCTAGTTTTTAATCGCAACTTTTTATTAAGATACTCACATGGCTTGAATATTCAGGCCATGTTATTTTTTTGTCTGTAATTTAGTCAGCGCTGAAATATTTACCGTATTGATTAGGTCAAATAGGCTTGTCTCAGAAAAAATAAAATGAGTTATTATGGAATTTATTCTTAAGCCTGCCTTAGCATTATCGAATCGCTTACACTTTAAAGCTAAATTTTTATTGCTTGCGGTAATGTTTTACTTGCCGTTAATTGCCTGCTTTATCTGGATAGTTCATGACCAGCGAGCGTTATTAGCTCAGTATGATGACGAATTGCAAGGATATGCCAAGATAGAGCAGCTATTGAGCATTGAAGAAAATATTGCGTTAACTCGTAGCGATATGTCTGCAGTTTCAAAGGTTTCCAGTCAACTTTCCCAATTGAAACAACAACTCAATGATGTAAACAAATTCCAGCGTTTATCAGGACAAGCCGCTGCATTATTGGATTTTTGGCAAAAAGAGCAAAGTAATTTACGCCCTGATCATTTTGATTTATACAATGAGTTTTACAGTTATACCTTGTCATTAAGGGAAAACATTGCGGCTCTGAGTGGTCTAGTGCAGGAAAGCGATGTTGTTGCGTTTTATTTGATGGCGGCTGGCGAAGAACATTTACCGGCATTAACCGAATATTTAACCCGCTTTAAAGACTTGACTGAACAGGTGATTAACCAAGGCTTTAGTGCGGATTCTTATACCCTGATTGTTGCGCTCAATAATCGTTTAAGTGAGATTCGCTTGCAACTGACAAAATCCAATGATCAATTAGCTCGGGTCGCTTCAGATGAGCTCAAGAATCATCTTGATAATGTCAGGGAATTGATTAGGTCAATTGCTGATTATCAGCAGTTGATTGAGCGTCAGGTGATCTCGCCGGAAAATATCAGCTTATCAATTAGTCAGGCACAGCAATTGGCCACTCAGCAGTTAATGATGATTAAGCAACTAAAGCAAACGACTAATCAGCGATTAATGTCTCGTATTGAAACGTTGCAAGATCACAGTACGTATTCATTATCGATTTTATCTTTGGTGATTTTATTGGTCATTATCGGTACTAGTTATTTATTTTTAGCTATTTATCAGTCATTAA
>JBNKXM010000230.1:0-4234 GCA_050300315.1 Thalassotalea sp.
TAGTTCGGGGTAAAATCACCAATCGCATTTTTTACCTTAGTAAATGCTTCATCACCAGGTTGATTAGTTTCAACCATGACATTTTTAGCGATTTGAACTTCCCGCTTACCGTTGTCGCCAACATAAACCACACTATTGTCAGGCTGTAAATTAAACGGCTGTTTATCAATTTGATAGCCAGCGAAAATATAACCACCAGTTTCATCTTTGGTATTAGCTATATCCAGCATTTGCTCTTGATTATTACCCGCTAATTCAGCCAATGATTTTAAATCATCATCACTTAGCGAACCGTTGTTAGCTTGAATAAATAATCGTTTAAGCTCTTGCATTAAACTTTCAGCATTGGCGAACGAAGTATCTTGCAAGTTATTGCGATTTTTCGCTTGCACGATGTTGCGTTGATATTTTTCTAAATTGGCTAATTCATTTTTATATCCAGCTAACGTTCCGTAGGATACAGCATCATCTTTAGCAGTGAGCACTCGCTTACCACTAGAAATGTATTTCATTTGATCGTTAACCCCAGATTGTTTTTCACTGAGGCGTTGACTGTTTTGATAGTAAAATTGTGCCGTTGAAACTCTCATAACTTACTCCAACTACACCGCCGCTAATAACGTATCAAAGATCGTATTAGCAACAGAAATGATCCGAGAAGACGCTTGATAAGCTTGCTGAAATTTCAGCATGTTAGCGGCTTCTTCATCGAGGTTTACCCCCGACGTTTCCTGATTTCGATTATATGCTTGGGTGTATAAGGCTTGAGCCGTGTTAGCAACCAATTCGGCTGATTTAGCACTTGAACCGACTCTTGCGGTAGAAATTCCAAGACTTTGTCCAAAGGTTTCTTGACCTTTATTAAGCACACCTTTTTCTTGCGTTAACGCCATGAGAACCGCGTTATTACCATTACCTATGCCAAAAGCATCGCTGATCTCAAACACTTCTGGCGCTAAAGCGCCTTGACCTATTGGATCACCACTGATTTCTATTTGAAATGCCGCTGTTGATGGCGCAGGTGGTAGATCGATCACAGCAGTACTTCCTGGTGCAAAACTCCCCGAGGAAATAGCGCCCGCGGTTGAAGGAGGATTAGGAGGTGTTACGCCTGCGTCATAAATCCGATAATCATAATTAGCACCATTTTGATAGACATCTATGGTTAGGCCACTATTTGTGACATTAACAAAGTTACGCGCCGCTACCGGATCTGTCATAGAAATAATGTTAAGTGCGCCTGCACTGACATTATCTTGTGATGCTTTCGCTTCAATCGGCGTACTCGCTGCAATGCCGTCACCATTTTGTAGAGTAACTTGCATTAAAGCTGCGCTGTTTTCGGTTGGTCGAACTAAGAATTTATCGCCAACCGCTGGCGCACCAGAATCAATAACAAATGAAAAACCTTTCCCTGTGTCATAAGTATTCGGCGGCGTTAAGACCAAATTTTGACTGCTGTTATCCGTTAAGTTAGTCATCACATAATTTATGCCGTCCCACTCAACCTGAAACTCATCCGTTGGGATCAACGAGATATCAGTGATATTAACACTGGCGCTCACAGTGCCGGTGTTGTCGCTAAAATTTGCAACTCGGCTCTGCATTAATGCAGGACTATTAATATCGGTAAAGATATCCAGACCTTGTTGTTTATTAAGATCTAAACCTTCCGACTGACCTTGATTTAATGTCTCTGAAATAGCCATCGCCAAACGATTAATTTCATTTCTAAGTTTAGGTAGATGTTCATCCCTAAACTCAAACTTTGCGCCAAGTGCACCGCCAATAGTGTTTTTATTAATCTCCACTTGACCGTTTGAGCTGGTAAGTTTTAATGAAGTCTGCATCGGATCGGGATCACCCGCTTCGATTGCTAAAGATAGTGGTGTTATGCCTGCCACTAATGTAGAACCACTGCCAATCATTACCGTCATAACGCCATTAGCATCTTGGACGGTATTAACCGTTGTATACTCACTAAGTTGAGTGATTAATCGATCTCTACTATCAAGCAAATCATTAGGCTGACCAGTTAACGAAGTGCCATTTTGCATGATTTGATCGTTAATTTTTGCGATTTCAAATGAGATCTCGGTAATTTTTTTGGCGATTAATTCGATTTCGCCATTCGCCGATTTTTCCATTTGATCAATGTTTTCATTAAGCGATCTAAAGTCACTAGCCAATATACCTGCTTGACTCAAAGCGATACTACGCAAACCAAGATCACTTGGGTTATCGGCAATACTGTTCATGGTTTGATAGAACTTCTCTATCGAGCTATTGATTGCTGAACCTGAAAAACTGGTGATCTCATTTAACTGATTAAGGCTATTATGAATAGTGTCAGAAAAACCTAAGTTACTTTGGCTATATAATTGTTCTTTGTAGGAAAACTGATTGTAAATTCGTGTGACGTCTTGAACATATGTACCAGAGCCGATGAAATTGCCGTTACCACTATATAGCCCAACGGAAGCATTTTGCTCTGCCCGCTGGCGGTTATAGCCTTCGGTGTTCACATTGGCAATATTGTGTCCCGTCGTCGCCAACTGCTGCTGGGCGGCTAATAAACCACTCACTCCAGTTTGATATAAGTTTACCGACATAGCTGACGCTCCTACAAAATTGACCTAAACGCTTAGTGAATAACAACAGGGTTATTACTTAATTAAGCTAGTTACCGTTTGCAGAGTCGCCATGATCTTATTGGCGTAGTTTGGATCTGTCGCATAACCAGCACTTTGTAATCCATGCAGGAAATGTTCCACATTTTGAGCTTTATTTAATGCGCCTTGATAGCGCTCACTCGAAGAGAGAAAATCAATGTAATCATTTACGCTATCACCTAAACTCTGATAGACCCTAAATGGCTCACGTTTTTTAATCATCGCCCCTTGCTGATATTCCAGTGTTTCTTTATGTGCTTTGTCGCCAGACCAGCGGCTATCAGCTTTAATATTGAATAAGTTATTTGAACTTTGCCCTTGAGGCGTTTTGATTATTTTTTGTCCCCAGCCAGTTTCTAACGCGGCTTGGGCAATAACAACCTCAAAAGGTACGTTAAGTCTTTTTTCAACCAACTTAGCCGGCTCGATCAACGCACTAACAAAATCTTTAGGTTGTTCAAAAACCACATCAGCATCGGCATTATTTATTGCTTGCTGCTGTTCTATTTTCGTCACATAGTCAGTAAATTGACGTCGCTTAGGTATCTTCATTGACGAACGTTCAGCTAACGGTTGCGCCGCTTGCTCAATTGCCGATTTCTCTTTAAATAAGCTACTTGGCGTATAGTTTTCACTATCGCCACCAAGCTGACGCACGATTAACTCTGACAAGCCTAACGAACCATTATCCGATAGTTCAAGGGCTAACTGTTGATCATGCATATCTCGATAAAATTTTGTCGATTGCGAATTAAACGGGCTGTCTGATTCCAAAACATCTTGTGCACTTCGCATACTCTTAAGCAGCATTTGCATAAAAATCGCTTCAAACTGTTTAGCCGCGGTTTCTAATGCCTCTTTTTTTGACGCTTTATCGGTGGCATGCGACTGTTGGCGAATACTATTTAAGCCATTTAAATCGAGAAAGTTTTGCGCATCATTCATTCGGTTAGTCATAGCGGTTTCTGATCATTAAATAATGATCAACTCCCCTCTTAGCGCTCCAGCTTGCTCTAATGCTTCTAAAATAGCCATAACATCACCAGGACCCGCACCAACATTATTAATTGCACGTACTAAGGTGTCTAAGCTTACACCTGGATCAAAAACAAACATCCGATTATCACTACTTTCAACGTTTAACGCCGATTGATTAGTTACTGTTGTATTGCCTTCGGCAAAGGCATCAGGTTGAGATACCGTCTGCGCTTCGTTAATGGTCACGGTAATGCCACCATGAGTGATCGCCGCAGGTAACAACCGCACATCCGCACCTATCACTATGGTACCAGTACGTGAATTAACAATGACCTTAGCCGAAGGTGAATCAGGTTCAAATTCTAGATTCTCTAAAACCGCTAAAAAGCTTACACGCTGGTTAGCATCGCGTGGCGCCGTCACTTGTACTGACGTCGCATCTATGGCTCTGGCAATATAACCCGAAACGAAAACCAGCAATTCTTCATCCTTCAGGGAATAGGCATCTTTAGTTTCGTAGCACTGAACAGCCATGACCCCGATGGTCTTTCTCGAAAGCTTCAAAGGGACACCCAGCCAGGAAG
>JBNKXM010000231.1:0-4209 GCA_050300315.1 Thalassotalea sp.
TGTTTTAGTGAATTCATTTGGTCGTAATATTTCCCCTGAATGGCTGGAAACTGAATTGTATGCCACTGGACTTTTTCAGCAGGTGATGGTTGTTGGTGATAGCAAACCTTATTGCGTTGCACTTGCCGTGCCCGTTCAGCGAGATGTTGAGCCATCTGTGATTAACTACGCTTTGGCTGTTATCAATCAACAATTACCACAATACGCACAAATTCATACTGTCCATTGCTTGCCTAACGCATTTTCTGTTGAAGATGATTTATTAACCAGTAATGGCAAGCTTAAACGAGACAATATCCTGAAATTTTATCAACACACCATCGCTTCGCTATATCTAGATGAAGCGCTAAAACCTGTCGCTACTAGCGCTGATGCTAGTGTCACTCAAGCGTATCAATTAGGAGCCTGATCATGTCGTTATATCAAAGATTATTGGAAGAAACTCAAACCGAAAGAGATTACTTATTGTCTGCACCGATTATTGTTCAATGTATGCAGGGAAACTTTTGTTTAGATGATTATGTTGCTTTTCTTAACCAGGCGTATCACCACGTTAAACACACAGTCCCGTTATTGATGAATGTTGGTGCAAAGTTACCTGAAGAGAAAGAATGGCTTAGAGAAGCGGTTGCCGAATATATTGAAGAAGAGTTAGGTCATCAAGAATGGATTTTAAATGATATTGCACAGTGTGGTTATGACAAGGAAGTCGCCCGTTGCAGCCAGCCATCGCAAGCAACAGAGCTTATGGTTGCTTATGCGTATGATATGGTCAATCGTGTTAACCCGCTCGGCTTTTTTGGCATGGTTCATGTGCTCGAAGGTACGAGTATTGCCATGGCTGATGCCGCTGCCGACTCGATAGAACAACGCTTGCAACTACCTAAATCGGCATTTAGTTATTTGCGCTCTCATGGCGCACTAGATCAGCAGCATGTTAAATTTTTTCAATCCTTGATGGAAAAGATCACTGACCAACAGGAGCAAGCGTTGATCATTCACGCGGCCAAAACCTTCTTTATTTTGTATGGCAATATTTTTAGAACATTAACGGCAAATCACGGTATTGACGTAGCGGCTTAGGAGGTTTTATGAGCGCAGAAACAAAATGTTTACTCACAGGTGCTACGGGCGGCATAGGCTCGGCAATCGCTGAAACACTTGCCAACGCTGGATTTTCATTGTTGTTACATGGTCGCAGCGAGAGCAAGTTAAACCAGCTACAACAGTGTTTGCCTGGCACCCATGAAATTGTTGTTGCTGATCTACTCGATGTTGGCGAACGCACGCAGTTTTTCCAGCAACTTGCGCAACGTAACGACATTAGTATGTTGATAAATAATGCCGGAATAAGTGGCTTTGGCTTGTTTGAGCAACAATCATTGGCAGCAATTGAACAACTGATGACGATGAACCTTCAACTTCCGTTGCAACTCACACAACTGCTATTGCCACAAATCGAGCGCCATCAAGGCATGGTTATAAATATCGGTTCAGCGTTTGGTGCAATTGGCTTTCCTTGTTTTAGCAGTTACTGCGCCAGTAAGTTTGGCTTGCGTGGTTTTAGCGAAGCATTAGCGAGAGAGTTAACTGGTCGCTCGGTTGCCGTAGGCTATTTTGCGCCGAGAACGACAGCGACAAGTATTAATTCTCCACAGGTTAACGAACTTAATACGGCATTAGGAAATCAGGTCGATCCTCCTGAATATGTTGCTCAACAGTTGTTAACCTTTATTCAAAAACGTAAACGTCGCCAAGCGTTAGGTTGGCCAGAGAAATTTTTTGCACGTCTCAATGGTATGTTACCTGAGCTGGTCGATGGTGCATTGCAAAAAAAACTCGCGGTAATCCATCGACATCTTCCGCAGAGCAAAGCATTAAAGCTTTAGGAGTAATAAAATGAAATATTTAAATAAAATTGTGTTATTTTTAGTGTTATCAATAACATCAAGTATTAGTTTTGCGAAGCAAGCAATCAGCGATGAGCTGTTAACGGTGCAGCACCGTTGGGCACAAGTGAATTATCAATTAACGGATAAGGAGCAAGACGCAGCATTTAAAGCCTTGATCCGACAATTAAAAACATCGGTCAGAGAACAGCCTAAAAACGCTGAGAACTGGATCTGGCTCGGTATTGTACAATCAAGTTATGCCGGCGCTAAAGGCGGATTAGGTGCACTATCGTTAGCGAAAGCGGCGAAAAAATCGTTTGAAAAAGCGCTGTCTTTAGATGATAAAGCATTAGATGGCTCGGCGTACACTAGCTTAGGTACCTTGTATTATAAAGTGCCCGGTTGGCCGATTGGTTTTGGTGATGACGACAAAGCTAAAGTATTATTAGAAAAGGCGTTATCGATTAATCCTCAGGGGATGGAGCCGAACTATTTCTTTGCGGATTATTGGTTTGAAGCGCATAACTATAGTAAAGCAAAGCAATATTTAGAAAAAGCACAGCAGGCACCAGTGATGGAAACACGACCGTTGGCGGATAAATCACGTCGACTTGAGATTTCACAATTGATGGCCAGAATAGATAAAAAATTACAAAAGAAAAATAAGAAGACCTAATTAAATGAGAGTGTTATTAGTAGAAGACGACATCGCGTTAGCGCAAGGGCTGCAGCAGTCACTGCGCCGCGAAGGCTATAGCATAGATTGCGTGCATGATGGAAAATCAGCGTTGTCGGCAGCATCTGCTGGGGTGAATGATTTAGTGATCCTCGATCTTGGCTTACCCGATATGGATGGCCTGGATGTGTTAAAAAAACTAAAAAGTAAATCAAAACAGCTGCCGGTTTTGATCTTAACGGCACGCGATAGCTCAGATGATAAAGTGACCGGATTAGATTTTGGCGCGGATGATTATTTGGTTAAGCCGTTTGATATGGCAGAGTTATTTGCCAGATTACGGGTGATTGAACGGCGTTTAGGTACGGTTGATAGCGCGATTATTGAACTTGGTGCTGTCAAACTAGATACTAAAGCAAATCTGGTGGCTGTTGATGGTCAAACGATTAACCTTTCACGCCGGGAATACATGATTGTTAAATCCTTGATGGAAAATATGGGGCGTATTCAGTCAAAGCAGCAATTAGAAAATAAACTGTATGAATGGGGAGAAGAGGTTGCCAGTAATACCATTGAAGTGCATGTTCATCATGTGCGTAAAAAACTCCCTAAAGATTTTATTACAACGGTACGAGGTGTTGGCTACATAGTGAGTAAGGGCTAAATGTCTATTCAGCGTTATCTGTTTTTGCTGATCATCTCGATAGTCACCTTAGCAACATTTGGTGCTGCGCTACATGGTTATCGTGCTGCGATGGCGGAATTTGAAGCCACCTTAGATAATGAGTTGATCAGTTTTTCTCAATCTCTCGCTACGGTTAATGCGATATCACAAGTGATTGAGCAAGAAAAAGAAACGCCATTTGCTTATCAAGTGTGGCAGCAAAATCAGCTATTATTCCGTTCCAGTAACAGCCCTGAGCAGATATTAACCAAAGTCCAGACTGGGTTTAGTACCCGCAATTTTCTTGGAGCGCGCTGGCGAGTTTATGTTAGCCAATTTGATCAGCGTTGGGTGTTAGTGGCGCAGCGATTAAATCAAAGAACCGCATCCGCTGAGCGGGTATTACTTACGTCGATGACGCCCATTGTCATCACTATCCCACTGATTGGTGTGTTAGTGTTATTTGCGGTTAGGCGCAGCTTAGCGCCACTGAGAAATCTGTCAAAGCAATTGTATCGCAAGTCATCAGATGATTTAGAATCGATTACCCTAGCGCAGAACTCTAAAGAATTGGAACCGATTGTTGAAACGATTAATTCAGTGCTCGCTCGGTTAAAATCGGCGTTTACCCGAGAAAAACGTTTAGCGTCTGATGCCGCTCATGAGTTGCGTACACCTATCAGTGTACTCAATATTGCTGCACATAATCTAACCATTGGCTTTCAAGAAAACACCTTAACATCGCAAGACTTTGAAGAACTCAGTCAAAGTGTTGAACGTATGGCACATGTTGTCGAACAAATATTGGCACTAAACAGAACATCGCCAGAGACTTTTACTCAGCAATTATTACCTTTAGATATTGAACCTATATTGCAAACTGTAATCGCTAAGCTTTATCATCGTATTGAATCACAACAGCAAACTGTGTCGTTAGAAACCAAGTCTTATTGGTTAAACGGTGATGAGTTTTCTTT
>JBNKXM010000232.1:0-4193 GCA_050300315.1 Thalassotalea sp.
CCGTAACTAGTGGCCCACGATATCCAGGGTACAAGACTCCGACAATAATTGTTTGTTGCATTCATGTCGTTGCATAATTTTCTTTTATATTGTTGTGTGCTATTATATTTAATTTTTGTGATTAGAAATTATGCAAAATTCAAATTTGATCAGACGAATAAAGTCATTTCACTGTTTAAACGGCATCAAAAACAAGTAAGTCGTAAAATAGCATTCACCCAGATCAAACAAAGCCAGCTCTATCTCAATGAAAGCTTGATTTGCACCATCACTTCTGCACCAAGCGATGGCTTTTCGCCAGAAAAAGAACAACAAATACTTACCGAAGTGAGTCACGAAAAACGGATAAAAATGATCGATAATCGGATACGTAAGCTTGAACTACTGCTAACCGACCATAACAATAAAGTCTACGTGATTTGCCCGTACTTTAGAACGGGAAATCAACGCTTGACCAAAGCGACATTTGACGAAGTCGTTCAAACGCTAATCGATTGGTGCTGGTGTTTCGCGCTAACAGTCAATCCATCTAACTGTGAAGAGCGCGTTTTTGTTCGTCAAGCCGATGAAGCACCTTCACTTGCAGTTAATTTATTAAATGAAGGTAAGCATTCAGAGCATACGACAGAGCACACGCTTGATCTAAAAACAAGGCAACCTAAGGCTGTACCAGAAAACACAACTGAGCTTCACTCTCCAACACCAACTCACGCACAAGCGACATCAGCTGAGCTTATTAATCAACAGGTAGCTAATGTACAATCAAGTGAGATACCGCTAGTGACGGCATTAGAAAAACTCGCTCATTTGAAGCAGCAAGGCTTATTAACCGACAAAGAATTTGAAGAAGCCAAAGACAAAATTTTGCATTCCGCTAGCTCCTAAGATCAAAAAAGGCGCAATTTACTGCGCCTTGATAACATGTTTATGTATTGATTAATCTAAAGAAAGTAAGTATTTAATCAAATTATTATAGTCTTCAACAAAATTTTCTTTGTCTAATTCTTGCGGTTGAAGTCGATATTTTCCGTTAACTATCACTGTTGGTACACTATTTAAGTCGCCACTTTTTGATAAGGTATCTTGATTATCTTTCATCGCTTTTGCCGCAACGTTTACTTCATCACTTGCCATAAGTTGGTCAAACTGACTGCCATCTGCACCACTGATCACAAAGACATTTCGCACATCGTTTACTGAGGTAAACACCGCGCGATGAACGTGGATATAATTAAATATCGCTTTAATTTGCTGTTCAGCAATACCCATTTTATCGGCGACGATTAACGCTTTTGTCAGCAATTGTTGCATTTTAGGCGAAGCATTGCGTAAAAAATCAACATGATTTTTTACAAACTTGGCGTTGCTTGGTAGTTGTTTTTTCACTTCTTCAACCAAAGGTTCAAAGCGAAAACAATGCGGACAATAGAATGAAAAATATTCTCTTACTTCAGGTGAACTCACAGGGATTTCATGTACTTTGACATAATGTTTCCCTTCCTGATACTCAGTACCACTTGCCAGAAATGGCATTAACATCATGATAAAAAGACCAACGAATTTTTTCATCTCATTCCTTCCTATATTTATTATTTATTTTCTATGGCAATAATGATAACGGTTCTTGTGCTAAGGCAAACACCTGTTCTTTGAGCATTAATACCTGCTCTTCCCAATATTTGCTGGTATTAAACCATGGGAAATTATGAGGAAATGCCGGATCTTTCCAACGTTTACACAACCAAGCCATATAATTTACCACCCGCATAGTACGCAAAGATTCTATTAAGGCAAATTGTTTTGTGTCAAATTCAAAAAATTCTTCATAACCCGCTAACATAGTATCAAGCTGCAAGGTTTGCTGTTGTCTGTCGCCAGAGAGCATCATCCATAAATCTTGAATTGCAGGTCCCATACGACAATCATCAAGGTCAACAAAATGCGGGCCATCATCTGTCCACAAAATATTACCGGCATGGCAATCACCATGTAAACGGATCAACTCAGTGGGTTGATATTGGGCACTTGCTAACTCAATCACCTGATCTAATACGGTAAAAAATGATGCAGCTAAATAATCGGGAATAAAACCAGATGATTGAATAATATCTCGCGCTACAATTAAGGATTCTTCTGTTGAATAAGTGGGGCGATGTTGAAATTTTTTCTGGCTTGCCACGGCATGAATACGACCAATGAAACGCCCCATCCATTCCAATTGGTCTAAATTATCCACTTCAAATATTCGTCCGCCTCGACATGGGTAAACGGCGAAATAATAGCCTTTAAAGTTAAATAATGATTGACCAGAAAAGCTTAACGGCGCAACGATTGGTAGTTCTTGTTCAAGCAATTCAAAGGAAAAATCATGTTCTTCTTGAATTTGCTGTTCTGACCATCGTTGCGGACGATAAAACTTCGTCACATACTTAACTCGCTGTTGATCATGAAACTGATACACTCGGTTTTCATAACTATTTAGCGCTAATAAGCCGCTGTCTACTTGTAAGCCAATGCTTTCAATGCCATCAAGGATCAGATCTGGTGACAGCGAGCTAAAGTCAAATACTGACATTTAAATTCGTTTTGCCTTAACGCTTATTAAAAAAGCGTGTTTCATGGGTTAACGATACATCATCGTCATCAGAGACTAACTCGACAACAAAAGTAATATCGGTCATATAACCTTTCAGTTCATATGGGTCGACAGAAATACTAATCGGTAAGGTATAAACAGAAGCGGCTTTAACCATGACTTCGCTCTCACCATGCCATTTAGTATTTTCAATACCGCGTACCGATAATCGATAAGTATTGTCTGTTTGTGATTTATTAAGAATTTTTAAGGTATAAACGTTTTCTATTTCCCCATTAAAATTCTCTTTCGCTAATTCGGTTCTATCGCGAATAATATCAAGTGATACTGGTACTCGGCTGACAATTTCCATCACTAATAAGCTAGTCATCACCAACAATACTACCGCGTAGCCTATTAGCTTACCACGGATCAGATGTACTTTTCTGCCTTCTAATTCATGTTCTGTGGTGTAACGTATCAAACCTTTGTCATAATTCATGCGCTCCATCACACCGTCACATGCGTCTACACAAGCGCCGCAGTTAATACATTCGTATTGCAGACCGTTACGAATATCAATACCTGTCGGACAGACCTGAACACACAGGTTACAGTCGATACAGTCACCAAGTCCCATTGCTTTTGGATCTTGCTTGCGAGAACGTGCGCCGCGATTTTCACCACGGTTATAATCATAAGAAACAGTAAATGTGTCTTTATCAAACATTGCGGATTGAAAACGCGCATAAGGACACATGTGTAAACACATCACCTCACGCATCCATCCTGCGTTACCATAGGTACAAAACGCAAAGAACCACACAGTTGCTGCGGTCGCAAACGAGGTATTAAAAGTGAAAAAATCGATAAATACTTCTTTGGCTGGCACAAAATAGCCAACAAAGGTCAGTGCTGTTAAAACAGAAAAGGCTAACCAACAACTGTGCTTTAACGCTTTACGCCAGAATTTGTTCACCGACATCGGTTGACTATCTAACTTTTTACGCTGATTGGCACTGCCTTCTATTTTTTCTTCAAACCAAATAAAAATAAATGTCCAAACGGTTTGTGGGCAAAGATAACCACACCAAACACGACCGAGAAACGTGGTGACAAAAAATAGTAAAAACGCACTAAGAATAAATAACCACGCGAGCAAGGTCAGATCTTGTGGCCACAATGTCAGACCCCACAACGTAAAGCGCTGTTCGGCAATATCAAACAATATCGCTTGATGGCCGTTGTATTGCAGCCAAGGAAGGACAGCAAAAAGAGCAAGGAAAACAAAATTCATTTTCTGACGCAATTTTTGGAAAAAACCACTAACCTTACGAACATAAATTTGATCGCGAGGTTTATATTGCTCGGCCTGGTTTGGCTGATGAATTTTTACATTTTTAACGGGGATTCGAACGCTTTGATTCTCTTTTTCTGGTTTCACGACATTTCCTAGCCAATAAAATCCGCATAAACTCTATTTGTGTCTTAAACTAAATAGCGTTATCTTGGTGTTTTACGCAAGACGATAATTGTTAACACAAAATTGATTATTCTTGTAATAACTTAACATTATACGACATCCAATGAAGAATTTATTGATCTTAATCGTCGCTAT
>JBNKXM010000233.1:0-4188 GCA_050300315.1 Thalassotalea sp.
TACTGCGCCTGCTCAACATACACTTCAGCAAGCACTTTATAATACATCAGTTGATTTTCGGTCGAAAATGACGCGAGAGACTTAGCTTGTCGATCTAACGCAATAAATGCTTTACCGGGATTCTTATCTTTAAGATCTTCAACCTGCTCAATGAACGCCTTAAAGTTGTTGTTATCAACTTTTTCTATCTCTTGCGCAAGTGAAATTTTACAAAATATTAACAAAAAAACAGCGAGAATTAGTTTGTGATCCAATTTAGTTAAATTGCCCAAACTAATATGCAAACCCTTGTCCTTATTATTAAAAATTTTATTATGAGGTTATGTTGAAGCCGTCTCAGTATAAAACGAAACCATCACATTGATAAAGGGTATTTTTGCTTTTTATCCGCTAAAAGTTGTAACAAACTCTTAGGTCTACTGATGCCAGTAACTTGCCTCGATATGGTTCCCTTCGCCATCGATAACAAAACAGCCATAGTAGGGTTCGCCATATTCTGGACGAGGACCCGGTGCACCATTATCTTTTGCCCCTAGTTCGATCGCTTTACGATAAAAATTATCAACTTGCGCCTTACTGGTGGCAACAAAACCAAAATGTACGCCATTGCCGGTACTCGCAGGAGCTTTATTAAAAGGTGTTTGTAACCAAAATTCAGGATAGCCTTTACCAAACGCAAGTGCGTGAGGATATTCGCTGACTAACTCAATAGCTAACGTCGCCAGTAACGGCTGGTAAAATAACTTGGCTTTCGCTAAATCATTACAACCTAACGACGCATGACAAATAGTACGCAGATTTCGATGAGCAATCATAAGTTTCCTTGCTAATATTTTTCAAATCACGGTAAAACAACAGTTCTATGTTAACGGCTTAAGTTATATAGACAATAGTTATGATATTTTTCGGATAAAGTAAGCGGAAAGTACGGTCAGTAATGCTGAAATCACTAAACATGACGCCAAGCCTTGCAGCTGATAAACATAACCTGACAAGATAGTACCTAGCAATCGTCCCATTGCATTGGCCATGTAATAAAAACCAACATCCATCGAGACACCATCGTCTTTTGACATAGCAACCACTAAATAACTATGTAGCGAGGAATTAATCGCGAAAACGGCGCCAAATACCAGTAAACCTGCAATCACCATAGCGTACACATACCATTGCCAATGAACGGCAAGCGCAATTAAAAATGCAATCAAGCTCAACATTAGCGCCCAATACGACATTAACTGCCCTGATACCCTAATAACACCGAGCAATGAAATAACCCTAGGCGTTTTTGCTTGTACTATGCCATAACCAATGATCCAACACGCCATAAAACCACCAACAAATTGATGAGACCATTGAAATTCAGTCATCAAGAATACCGGTAAGGCGACCACAAACCAGACATCTCTTGCAGCAAACAGGCATAGTCGCGCCGCTGATAGGTAGTTCAGTGACGCATTTTTTGAAAAAATCTCGCTAAATTTCGCTTTATTTTTCGCTTTTCCTAATTCTTGCTTTAAAAGCAAAAGGCTTAACATAGTGACAATAAACAGCGCCAACGCCATCAGCATAATGGCCAGTTGAAAACCAAACAAGGCTAACAACAGACCACCAAGGAAAAAACCAACACCTTTGAGCGCATTTTTAGAGCCAGTAAGCACAGCGACCCACTTAAAGAGCGGTGACTGGCTTGCCGTATTGTCGTCTTTAGCAAGATATTTGATACTGCTTTTAGCGCTCATTTTATTGAGATCTTTGGCAATACCAGAAAGTGCCTGCGCCGCCATCACCCAACTCATAGTCAACATGTCTTGCGGTAAAGTTAACATTAACAGGGCAAACACTTGCATCAACAAACCAATATTCATGGTTTTATTTAGACC
This sequence comes from Thalassotalea sp., assembly GCA_050300315.1. Classification (GTDB taxonomy): domain Bacteria; phylum Pseudomonadota; class Gammaproteobacteria; order Enterobacterales; family Alteromonadaceae; genus JBNKXM01. The sequence goes on from JBNKXM010000233.1 coordinate 1,884, forward strand.
AATTCTTGCCCCTAACCAGCCACCAATTAAGTTAGTCACGACACCAAACACTTCGTAGAACAAAAACAGCATAGCAATAGCTAACGGCTGATAACCTAGTTGATAAAAATACAACACCACCAACATGCGTAATGCACCGTCGGTTAAGGTAAACAACCAATAATTTATTGTGATCAACAGGTATTGCTGAACATTGCTTGGCAAGTGTTTGAGCGAAACTAACATCTTATTACCCGCTAACAATCACTTAAGCCAACTTTTTTCATTAATTCTGCCGTACGATTAGCATAGCCCCACTCATTGTCATACCACAGGTACATTTTAAGTTGAGTGTCATTGATCACCATAGTCGACAACGCATCAACAATGACCGATCTCGGATCCGTTTTATAATCAACCGACACTAAAGGACGTTCTTCATAACCTAGTATTCCCTGAAGTTCACCTTGTGACGCCACTTCCATCAGTTTATTAATGTGTTCAACCGTTGTTGGTGCATTTAGCTCAAAGACACAATCGGTAATTGACGCATTTGCCAGCGGCACTCGTACCGCATGACCATTTAACTTACCCGTTAATTCTGGAAATATATGAGTTATCGCCGTTGCAGAACCTGTAGTGGTAGGAATTAAGCTTTGACCACATGCCCTTGCCCTGCGTAAATCTTTGTGAGGCGCATCTAAAATCGTTTGCGTGTTAGTGATGTCATGAATGGTCGTCATGCTGCCATGCTTAATCCCAATATTGTCTTGTAATACCTTCACTACAGGTGCTAAGCAATTGGTTGTGCATGACGCTGCGGTAACAATTGGATGCTGTTTCGCATCATAAAGATCGTCATTAACCCCCATCACCACATTAAGTATGCCCGGCTCTTTCACAGGTGCGGTTACCACAACCCGTTTAACCCCTTGATCTAGATATGCTGATAACAAGGCCGTTGATTTCATCACCCCAGACGCTTCTACGACAACATCACAATTTGACCAATCAGTTTGTCCAATTTCGCGATTACTTGTCACCGAAATTAACTGCTCGCCAATGCGCATCTGCTCACCATCAACTACAGCTTGATGTTGCCAAATACCATGAATCGAATCAAAATTAACTAAGTGTGCAAGCGTGCTTACATCACCTGCAGGATCATTGATATGAACAAATTCAATTTCTGGCCACTGCCAAGCAGCGCGTAACACCAAACGTCCCATACGGCCAAAACCATTGATACCTACCTTAATTGTCATTTTTCATCCTCATTTTTCTTAATTACAACACAGCTTAGCAAGGTTAGGACGTTGAGCCATATCGGCTAATCGAGCGCTCGCCGCTTGCCACTCTTGATTCGCATTTATTTCAGTAATATTAATAACTTGTCGCTGCCATGCACTAATATCTGATGACAGGCGATAATAAACCCACTTGCCTACTTTTCGATACGCTAATAACTGACAATCTCGCAGCAAGGCGATATGTCGAGAGATCTTAGGCTGACTTAACGCCAATGCATAAGTTAATTCGCAAACACACAGCTCTTTTTCTTTTGCCAGCAACATCAATATGCATAATCGCGTTGGATCGGCTAAACATTTAAAAAAGTCATTGCTCGATAAGCAATTATTATCATTCACCTTGCCTTTACCCTACATATACGATTTTTCATATATGTTATCAATAAACCATTTAATATAGCTACAACAACATGAACAATTTTCGCATTCGCAAAAAACAAATAATCTGTTATAACTTTATAAACATTTAATTAACAAAACTATTACTCATATGACAATGACCAAGTTACGCTTTATCTTAGGCTGGTTAACATTCACTAGCAGTAGCTTTTTGGTAACTGCTGCCGATCTTAATAGCTATGTTGCCCCTAAAGACATGAAAAACATTCATGTTGAACGATTAGGAAGCAGTGAAACAGTGTCGGAGTTTATTATTTTTGTCAAAGATGAGGTTAAAGGGCACTACCACCAACATCATACCGAATTAGTCTATGTATTGGCCGGCAGCGCAATATTTTGGCTTGATGAAACTAAACAGTTAATTAAGCCGGGGGATTTTATCAGGATAAATCAAGGGGTAGTTCATCGCGTCAAAGTCACCTCAGCAGAGCCCCTTAAAGTGCTATCGATTCAAACACCCGAATTTAAAGGAAAAGATAGAATTTTTGTTCAGCCCTAATAAGCATACCGATGTTAGCATGTAAAAACGGACTCAAATCAACCTCAGTTATGAGTCAAATTAATTAACTCTTCCATAAACTAAGCGCATGGTTTTAAAGAATAAACTCATGCTGAAT
>JBNKXM010000234.1:0-4159 GCA_050300315.1 Thalassotalea sp.
TGCCTTGTCATCCTCGCTATCCATCACTGTCGGTTGCTCTTATTCTAGCAGGTGAGGCCAAAACAGCAGCAGAGCTTTTGCTTCAAAAATTTCTATATCAGTATAGTCGCCAATCGCTTTTGAGGTAATTTCTAATAACTTAAATAATAAATTAACGCCGACACTAGTGTTAGGTGCCAAAATTACCGGAATACTTGTCGCAACTTGTGCAATTTGTTCAACTTGCTGTTCACTAAATCCCGTAGTACCAATAACCAAGGCTTTGTTATTGGCTTTACACCAAGCTAAATGTTCAAAGGTTGACTCAATAGAGGTAAAATCGATTAATACATCGGCGCTTATTAACTCATCTAACGATGTTGAGGTTTTAATACCTAACGCACCTATACCTGAGATCTCACCAAGATCGAGATTAGCAAACGAGGAGCCTTCTCGAACACTTCCACCAACAAGCTCAATTGATTGATGCTCAGTTGCGGCTTGGATCAAATTTCGCCCCATGCGTCCACTACAGCCTAAAATAGCAACCTTTACCTTCATAATTTATTTTCTCTACCACACATTTAACTGATCTATATTAATTTTCTTAGATAACACTTGTGATTGCGATAATTCTTGGGAATTTACTGAAAAAATTTGATAGTTATCTTCCGTAATGACCAAATGATAAAAAGCGGAGAAATCAGTAAAAATCTCACCCTGATTATCAATAAACGCCCAATCAATGCAAACCAACAGCACTTGTGAATCAACTTGGCTATAACTAAATGCCAATGCCTTGATTTGACATACGTCTGCCACTTTCAACTGTTCAAAAATTGCAATAAAAGAAGCGGTTAATTGTTTATCATCGCTAATAACCTTCATTTGATCTGGTGTACTTAACGTACATGGCACAAGGTAACACGCTTGAACAGCCGAGATATCTTGTTGACGAAAGCCAGACAGATAACGACGAAACAATTCAATTAACTTATCTTCAATCACAAATATTATCTCAAAAAAAAGCCCTCTACAGAGGGCTTAATTCAAAAACAATTAGCTAACAATGGCTAATAATTCAACATCAAACACTAATGCTGAATACGGAGGTATTGCACCTTGTGAGCCACGCTCACCGTAAGCTAAATTATATGGAATATATAAACGCCATTTAGAACCTTCCGTCATTAATTGTAATGCTTCAGTCCAACCAGCAATAACACCACCTACTGGGAACTCAGCTGGCTGACCACGATCATAAGAGCTATCAAATACATCACCATTAATGAAAGTACCATGATAATGAGTACGCACTGTGCTTTGAGCAGTTGGCTTCTCACCTTCACCTGTAGTGATCACTTCATATTGTAAACCAGACTCTAATACAGTCACGCCTTCACGCTTCGCATTTTCAGCTAAGTAAGCTTCACCTTCTGCAGCTTTTTCTTTTGCTGCAGCTTGTTCTTGCTCTTGTAATTTTTTAGAAACAACAGAGAATGCTTCGTTTAGATCTTCATCAGAAACTTGACTGGCAGCATTGGCAATAGCATCAGCTAAACCCGCTTGAATCGCCGAAACGTCAAAGTCTTTAAATGGATTATTGCGTAATTGATCACCTAATTGACGACCTACTCCATAACTTACGCGTTGCTCGATTGTTTCAAAAGTATTTTCAGACATATGCTTCACTTATATTTACACCCGAGCAAAATGTGTACAAACAAAATGCGTATTAGGTGACTTGTAAAAAATTCGCGCAAGGATATCACAAACTGCGCTGAGTCTGTAGTGCTGAAAGTGGTCAATTTGTTATTAATTATAATTTATTGCTGTATTTTTTCTTGAACCGCCCTAGTCACTAAATACTGATAACATTCATCCAAAACTGGCGTTACTAAACGATATTGCTGTGATATTTGATAAGGGTAAGCAACAAGGCTATCAAATTCACTTTGTCGTTGGCTGGCTAGATCACGTTGCATCGAGGTCTGACTTTTTGCTGGTAATGCATCAATAAAAGCAAGTGTGTCGCTAACCATTTGCTCACTGATCGTTACATTAAGCGCGCAAGCAATGTTGGCATACTCGTTAATAATTGCGATCAATTTTTCTCGGTTATCGCCGTTTCTTAACTCACCAATAACTTGCTGCTGCATTGAAGCAAGTGTCCCCCACGCGGCAACGAAAATAAACTTTCGCCATAATGCCAGTTCAATATGTTTACTCACACCAACACTGACATTCGCTTGGCGAAAACACTCGGCTATGGCGACTAAACGCGACGACTCACTTGCAAGGTATTCACTATCATTGTCGGCTAAATTTAGTTGCCCGAAAGTAATGTGTGGATTTGCTCCAGTATGACTGATGACGCCTGGGGAGGTCACTTGACTAATAATTTTAGCTACGCCCCCATAAACTTGTGTTTTATCAATGCCTGCATTAATAAGTTGCTCAGCAGCATTAACTCCGTTTAGTAATGGGATAATACGCGTTGTTGGTGAAATCGCTGATTTTATTGACTTGATAGCATCACTTAGTTGAAATGATTTCACCGCTAACAAAATAACATCGATGTTGCGAAGGTCATCACAATGCTCTACCACATCGATATCAGGTAAGCAGACATCACCATTAATACTTTTTAGTACTAAACCGTGATCACGCATTTGAATAAATTGTTGCTTACGCGCAACAAACGTTACTTGTTGACCACTTTGAGCCAAACGACCGCCAAAATATCCGCCAACCGCCCCGCTTCCCAATACAACAAAATGCATTAAATACCCCATAAACTTAAAAATACGCCTCGTAATCCTAAAACAGCGTAGACTTTTTCTTAAATTACTTTATTGTTTGGCATTATAACGATAATTTAACAACTTAAAATGAATGTATGACATCTCAATATAATAATAACGTCACCGATAAACGCTTATTCAGTTTATTTCCTTTTGCCATTTTTCTCGGACTTTTTCTTGGAACGGGCATTGTTTTAACCCTACAAGGGGTTGATTTTGCTTTTTATCAACTACCTGCCAGCATTGCGATGATCCCAGCCATTATAGTTGCGATGTGGATAGGTAAAGACAGCATTAGCGAGCAAACCACACAATTTATTGAAGGCGCAGGCCATCAAAACATTATTACTATGTGTATTATTTACTTGTTAGCAGGTGCGTTTGCTACGGTTGCCAAAGCAACGGGGAGTGTTGACGCTAGCGTGCAATTAGGTTTATCGCTTTTTCCTGATTATTTTATTTTACCTGGCTTGTTTCTTGTCGCCGCGTTCATCTCAACCGCTATGGGCACGTCAATGGGTACCATAGCGGCAATAGCCCCGATAGCATTAGGCTTTATTGAATCAGCGGATTTAAATGCAAGTGTCGTGGCGGGTGTCATTATTTCTGGTGCAATTTTTTGTGACAATTTATCGATCATATCCGATACCACCATCGCATCAACACGTAGTCAAGGCGCTCATATGAAAGACAAATTTAAAGTTAACTTTAAATTTGCTGTGCCTGCAGCGCTGATTTGTTTAGTCATTTTTACCGCGCTTGGCGTCTCTGTACCTCATGAGCAAGCACAAGAGACTAATGTAATTGGATTGATCCCATATATCGTCATTTTAGTGTTAGCATTAGCGGGCATCAATGTATTTGCTGTGTTGTTGATCGGTATTACACTAGCCGCCGCAGTAGGTATGATGTCAGGAAATTACCATTTGGCTGATTGGGTCAAAGACATCAACCAAGGATTTGCCAATATGCAAGACTTGTTTATTTTAGCGCTATTTATTGGCGGGTTAAGTGAATTGGTTAAGCGTCAAGGAGGCCTCGCCGCGCTCACTCATGGCGTGGAAAAACTTGCCCGTAAGCTAAATCCTGATAATCACAAACGTGCAGCGGGTTTAGGCATTGCCAGCCTTGCGTTTTGCTGTAACTTCTTCACCGCAAATAATACCGTTTCTATCATTGTTACTGGCGAAACCGCTAAAGATTTAGCCTCTGATGGTGAACTTAGCCCAGCACACTCGGCAAGTTTGCTAGATATATTTGCCTGTATTAACCAAGGTTTATTGCCCTACGGCGCACAGGCACTACTGCTTGGAACAACATTGCAAATATCGCCTATCGAAGTGGTCTCAAGTGCATATTATCCAATGATATTATTC
>JBNKXM010000235.1:0-4141 GCA_050300315.1 Thalassotalea sp.
AATTATCATTAGCCAGCATATTGTTAACTGCTTCAGTAATGTTAGCACTTCATAGCTATCAATTGGTTTATCAAGAGCTCGGGTATGACTATAACAACACTCGTGAGATCAGTATGTGGGTTGATGATGAACAATGGGCCGAAAAGCTTAGAGATTTTGAATCTTACCACGACAGTGAGGCCAAACGAGTTGAAGACGAAATTAGCAGCTTATTAACTCAAGAATTAGCAAACAGTGAAATGATTATTGCTTCGGATGGTCCATTAACATGGCGCATGTCCATTAGCATTGCTAACCTCGAAAAAGACTCAGATCAACAAACAATGCTCAGTTATAAACGTTTAGCACCAGGCTATTTTGCCAACTTTAACATTCCATTTATCGCGGGTTCCGACATAAGTCAGGCAATGTTAGACAGCCAAGAAAACGTTGTAGTAATCGATGAAGTTGCCGCGAAATCATTTTTCCCAGAGCTTAGCGTCGATGAAATCATCAACAAAGAACTCAGACTAAGTGAAACGTCGAGTTATAGAGTGATAGGTGTAGTATCAACAATCAAAAATATGGCTGGCCGCAAGCTTAATAAGCAATTTCCTATTGTATATCGACCTGACAATGGTTTTATGCGCCGCATGACCTTTATACTTAGACTAAGCGATAGCGCGATAATTGATGATTTGGCTTTGCAGAAAAAAATACAAACTCGCTTTCCAAGTATTACTGAAGTGAAATCACAAACGCTAGAAGAACTTTGGCAAACGCAAACCCTTAATCAACGCACCAGCTTATCTATGGTGATTGGCATGACACTGTTAACTATGGTACTTGCTGGTATTGGCGTCGGGGGGCTAACCCAGATGACAACCAATCACAGAAAACATGAACTAGCGATACGCATGGCCACTGGCGCATCACAAACGCGATTATTAAAATTACTTTTTGCCAATACCAGTTGGCTACTGTTGGTAGGCTTAGGTCTTGGGTTTATCGTCTCGGTATTTGGCTACGACAGTGTCAAAGCTTATGTAGATAAACTCCCAGAATTTAACTGGCAAGCAATGTTAGCACTTGATATATCACTACTCCTTGTGGTCAGTTTGGCCGTGTTCTGGCCTGCTTGGCAAATTATTCGTCGTGACCCTATGCAGTCATTAAGGGAAGAATAAACGCCCCTTTTATTAAACTAACCAGTTAACGCTACTTTACCTTTCTCCTCGAACAAAGGTAAAGTAGCGTTATTGGAAGGAGAATAATTCATTGAACAAATCAACGAGCAGCGCAACAATATTAGTTGCTGATGACGATGAAGATATCCGTTTAGCGCTTGAATTACTGTTAACCACTAACGGCTATAAGGTAATTGAGGCAAGTAGCGCTAAAGAAGCAGTTATATTAACGCTTCGTCATTGCCCTGATTTAGTGCTTTTAGACATGAATTTCAGTCGTGACACCACTAGCGGCCAAGAAGGGCTAGCCATTTTAGAACAACTTAATCAAAATCAAAGCCCTGTGATGTTAATGACAGCATGGGCAAGTATTGATTTGGCAGTTACTGGACTACAACAAGGCGCGTGTGATTTTATCGAAAAGCCCTGGCACAATGAAAAACTACTAAACCGGATCGCTCAACAACTATCATTTGCCAAAATTAAAAAAGAACATGCCGGCTACCAGACACTATTAAGTGAAAGCGATCACAATAACGACTGGATTGTTGCATCAAATGTAATGCACGATATTGAACAAACCGTTAAACAAATTGCGCCAACAGCTGCCAACGTTTTAATACTTGGCGAAAATGGCACAGGTAAATCGTTACTGGCTAAGCGTATTCATCAGCTATCAACACGTAGCCAAAAACCATTCATTTCTGTAAATATGGCAGCCATACCAGAGAATCTATTTGAAAGTGAGTTATTTGGTCATCAAAAAGGCGCGTTTACTGATGCGAAACAACACCGCGTTGGACGATTTCAGTTAGCCGATCAAGGCACGCTATTTTTGGACGAAATTGGCTCATTACCTATGATGTTGCAGCCAAAATTATTGCGGGTTCTGGAAACAGGTGAATATGAAGTACTCGGCGCCAGCCAAACGAGCCTTGCTGATGTTAGAGTGATCAGTGCAACTAACGCTAATTTAGCGTCAATGGTGCAAGACAATAGCTTTAGACAAGATTTATTGTATCGTTTAAACACGCTAGTCATAACCATGCCAGCGTTAAGAGAACGGATAGCAGATATTATCCCGCTAGCAACACATTTCATTGAGAAACATTGTCATAAATACCGTAAGCCAGTTAAACAACTGACAAATAGCGCAATTAGCACTCTAACCGCTCACCACTGGCCCGGCAATATACGAGAATTAAGCCATGTTATCGAACGAGCAGTATTAATGACTCCTTCGGATGTTATCGAGCAAAGTCATTTACTTATTGATAAATCTGAACAAGTAACACAAGAAATTTCATTACAACCGCTTGAACAAGCTGAGCGTCAATTAATCGAAAAAGCATTGCAGCAAACTCACGGTTCAGTAGCGCAGGCTGCAGATATTTTGGCTATTTCAAGAAATGCCTTATATCGGCGTTTAGATAAATTTAATATTCAGTATGAGTCATAATTAATGCGTGATGAAAAACGACTCATCCTGCTGTTAGTCAGCGTCATTTGCATTATATTTTTTCTAAGCACGGCTCTTATGTGGAGTTTACAATGGAGTCTGCTGGCTATAGCGACCTTACTATTTGTTATCGCCTATCCGTTAATTTGGCTAGCATGGAAGATTTATAGCTATTGGTGTCAATCACTTAGACAACTCACCAGTTATACGCAAATGCTCAAAGAAGGTGAAACTAATATCCGCTTTAAGTCACACCCCAAAAAAAGTTTATTAAGGGACTTACAAAAAGAAATCACCCTATTATCGCAAGCAAATAAAGTCCAAGCTGATCAATCAATCAATTCCACATTGCTCAGCAGTATCGAAATGTGGGCGTTACCAATTTGTTTATTCGATCAGCAACAACAACTCGTTTATAGAAATCAGGCGATGAATGAACAACTTCAACAGCCAATGCTACTAGGCGAACAAGCAAAAGCATTAGGCTTTACATTTGTTCAAGATAATTATTCTCACTCTTGTTTCACTGATAACTGGCAATGCCACTCCATGCATTTTAACCATCAAAATAAAACTTATTATCTGTTCGCTGCAATCAATAGCACAGCCCTTATCAAACAAAAACAAAGTATTACCCAGAAAAACCTTATTCGCGTACTTAGTCATGAGCTACGAAATTCATTAACCCCAATGTGGTCAATGACAGAAACCTTGTTATCAAATGATGGTCTTGACGAAGCGACGACTAAACAAGTATTGCAACGAATTAATCAACGAAGTCAACGACTGTTAGCCTTTATTAGTGAATATAATCAGCTGGCTCAGCTACCAAAGCCAGATCCTAAATGGCATGAATTTAAAAGTATTGTAGATGATGCGACATTAGCAATCGCTGAAAAAAACGCAGAAGTCAGCTGTATTGGTGCTCGACAATGTTACGGTGACGCAATACAAATAGCACAAATATTGATTAATCTAATGAAAAATTCATGTGAAGCGAATGCTGATCACTTTACTTGCATTGATATCAGTTTGTACATTGAAAATAAACAGCAATACTTGGAGTTTACTGATAACGGTCCTGGGTTTGCCAACTTAGAGAATGTTTTAACACCGTTTTATACCACTAAGCCCCATGGTTCAGGCATAGGACTAAGTCTCTGTGCCGAAATAGTCCATAACCATAGTGGTAAAATCGAAATCATTAATTTAGCTAGCGGCGGAGCCAAAGTAACCATTTCGTGGCCGATAGATAATAAAGCAAATCAGTTGGCAAATTAGCGTCGACGACTAGGCTTTGATCTAGCCTTTGCCGATCTACCATTTGCGCTTAATGCTTGTTGACGTGCTTTTTGTTTGCTCATTGCCTTTTTTTTGGGCTTATCAAACGTTTTGTTTAAATCTGGCTCATAACCCGGTAACCATTGTTGTAGCAAGCGCTTATCTAACACTTTTTCTACCGCTTCTAATAACCATTCTTCGTCTGGGCTCATTAACGATAGCGCTAAACCGTCTT
>JBNKXM010000236.1:0-4140 GCA_050300315.1 Thalassotalea sp.
AGGCTTCCGCTCAGCAATTAACCAGTGAACAAATAAAAGCCGCCTATCTTTATAACTTTCTAAAGCATGTAAAATGGCCGAACGAAGACAATAAAACAGCCTTTAAATTAGCAATTTATAAAGATAACGAAATATATCGTGATATTTATAAAGCGCTTAATAACCGATTAGTAAAAAATAAACCAATTACGGTACTGTTAGTAAATAATATCGAACAAGCAAAAAGTGCCGATTTAGTGTTTGTTTCGGTTCATCCAGACACGAATCTCTCGATTATTGCCTCAGACTTACGTAAAACCGCCACCTTATTAGTTACCGATAATAGTGTTGATAAGCACAACATTATGATCAACCTGCTATTTAATCCAGATACCCTCGCTATTTCATTTGAGGTCAATAAATCTAATATGGTTTTTGAGCAATTAGAAATGTCGGCCGAATTGTTATTATTGGGGGGGACCGAAATTGATATCGCTGAATTATACCGGGAAACGGAATTAGCGATGCAAAAAATGCGTCAGCGAGAACTTGAACTCAATGAAGCGTTAATGGAGCAAAATAAGCGGTTAGACAATAGCAGCCAGCGACTTGATCGATTAAACCGAGCGCTTAAAGACAAGGTTCTGCTTGCTGAGCAACGCCAGATTGAGTTGACCGCCTTAAAAAAGGATATCGATCAGCAAACGCAATCTATTGCGGATAAAGAGCAACAATTTAATGCGTTACTGAGCCAATTGGCGTTGGCGAAAACCGATCTAGAAAAAAAACAAAAACTTGCTGAAGAAAAAGAAGCAGAAAATAAAGAAATGGCAAATCGTATTGCCGCAAATCGTAATATATTGCAGCAACAAAAATCGCAGATTAACCAGCAAGGTTTACAACTTAATCGTAAAAATGAAGAGTTAGCGGAGCGTAAAGAAAGGATCGAGCAGCAACGAACATATTTACTTGTTTTAGCTATTTTGATTTTAATCGCGGTGTTTATCAGTATTTTGGTGGTATGGCTGTTTAATAAAAATAAGCGAACTACCCGTAAATTAAGTCAAACATTAACTAATTTAAAAAATATGCAAGATCAGCTAATCCAGTCGGAAAAATTAGCATCGCTCGGTAAATTAACAGCAGGTGTCGCTCATGAAATTAATACCCCATTGGGCATAGCACTAACCTCTACCAGTTCATCGTTAGAAAGTACTAAAAAAATTAAACATTGCTTTGAAAACAATGCCTTGAAGAAGTCTGCCATGAGCCAATATTTTGCATCGATGGAACAAGCAGCCGAGCTTAATATGTCTTCATTAAATCGCGTCATTGAATTGCTTAACAACTTTAAGCAGGTGGCTGCCGATCAAGTGGTTGGGGAAGTAAGAGAAATTGATATTTGTGATTATATTAACGAAGTGATGCAAACTTTGTCGGCGGAACTTAAGCGTTATCGAGTTAATTATTATTATCAGGGCGCACAGGAAATAGTGATAAAAACCATCCCTGGGGCGCTAGCACAAGTGATCACAAACCTAGTGACTAATTCTCTAAAGCATGGTTTTGAAGGTCGTAATCAAGGTAATATTTCGATTGAAGTGAAAGACGGTGCCGATAACATTGAGATCATTTATACCGATGATGGTATCGGCATGGATAATGAAGTCTTGTTAAATATTTTTGAACCCTTTTTTACCACTAAACGTAGCAGTGGTGGCACAGGCCTGGGTATGAATATCGTTTTCAACATTATTAGCCAAAAACTTCATGGTGATATTAAGGTTGAAAGCGCCCCACAACAGGGCGCACGTTTTATTATTACTATGCCTACATCATTGGCAGAATAGCCGTCTTTTTCAACTCACATCGATAGCTAATCGCTTGTTTTTGTGTGCTTTAATTGAATCTAAACTATAGATTATTAACGCCAGCCAAATAAAGACAAACGTCATTAATTTAGCGGTAACTAAAGGTTCATGATAATAATAACTGGCCAAAATAAACATGATGCTTGGGCCTATGTATTGAAAAAAGCCGACCGTTGATAGTGTTAAACGTTTTGCCGCTGCAGTAAAACATAATAATGGTGCTGTGGTGACGACACCGGCAAGCATAAGCGTAACATCAAGCATCAACTGGTTGTTTAGCATGTTACTTGTGTCGCTCGAGACAAAGAAAAACCAATATCCCAGCGCGATTGGTAGCATTAATATCGACTCGATTAACAGGCCAATAAATGAATCGATTGATAATTTCTTGCGTAATAAACCGTAAATGCCAAACGTACCAGCGAGCGCGAGCGAAATAATAGGCACAGAGCCAAATGAGATTAACTGTATCAGCACGCCTGAAATTGCCAGAATAACGGCGATTAATTGCCATTTTCTCAGCCTTTCTTGGAGAAAAATAACTCCTAACGCGACACTAAACAGTGGATTAATAAAGTAGCCTAAACTTGCATCTAACAAGTGATCATTATTAACCGCCCAAATAAACATAAACCAATTCGCTCCTAAAAACGATGCGGTTATGGCTAATCGACCCATTACTTTAGGCTGTTTTACAATGGCAACTAATGGCTGCCATTTCCTTGCGGAGATCACTATGATAAATAACAAGATTGATGACCAAACCACACGATGTACCATGATTTCATCGGCACTGACGTTAATGAGTTGCTTAAAATACAGAGGCGCGAGTCCCCACATTAAATAAGCTGAAATAGCGCTTAATACGCCTTGTCGAGTGCTAGGGGATAATTGCTTGGTCATGGAGATCTTTTGTTAAAAAGAAATCATTATACCATGTCTGTATGTTGTACTGAGCAATTGGCACCAAAAGTAAACTTGTTATTACACAACAAAAAACACTATAGTTGTAAACTAAATTTCACTGTATCAAGGGATTATTTTAACCAACCATATACGTACCCGTGCCAAACGCAATATGATCATTAAGCTCATTGTGAAGCTCCATCTGAGCTACTGCTACTTTACTGCCGCTACGAATTATACGTGCGGTTGCAAAAAATTCTTTGCCTCGACCGGGTCGTAAAAAATCGGTGCGTAAATCAATTGTCCCTAATTTTCTTAAACTCTGTTGAATACTTTGTGGCGATAAATCCTCTAATTGGTCAATGATATTGGCTGCTGCCACAACACCGCCGGCGAGATCGAGTGCTGAAGCGGTAACGCCACCATGAAGAATTTTTTGAATAGGATTACCAACCAATTTGTCTTGCCAGCGAAAATGAATTTCAGAGCGCTGGGTATCAAAGTGCTTAATTTCTAAGCCAAGTAATTGGTTAAATGGCATGTCATTGTTCCAAAATGCGGCAATCTGTTTAAATAATTGTGCTTGTTCCATGGTTTTTCTGGTCTGATGAGTTGTGTTTTATGAGAGTAGCATTGAATTTTATAATAAAGAAATTTTTCTTATTGAATTAACTATCAGGTAAAATAACGGCATCTATTGCAAATTATGACAATCCTCTTGAATTTAGCCGCTCCAACTTTATCTGATAGCAATTTATTAACTAATCTAAAACATTATTTTGGTTATAGTGCGTTTCGCTCTGGCCAACAAGCGGTTATAGAACAAGTATTAACGGGTCGAGATAGTTTAGTGTTAATGCCGACAGGTGGTGGTAAATCACTTTGTTATCAATTGCCAGCGACAATACTGCCGGGCATCACTTTAGTGATATCGCCATTGATTGCATTAATGAAGGATCAGGTCGATGGCCTTAATCGGCAAGGGATCAAAGCAGCGTATATCAATTCTAGTTTGACGCAACCGCAAATTAACGAGATATTTCAGCGCCTATCGCGCGGTGAAATTCGCTTACTTTATTTGGCACCTGAGCGGCTTAATAATCATTATTTTATCCAAGGCTTAAGTGATTTACCCATCAGTTTGTTTGCGATAGACGAAGCTCATTGTATTTCTCAATGGGGCCATGATTTTAGACCGGCATACACTCGCTTAAGTGTTATTAAGCAACAATTTCCTCATATTCCGATCATGGCATTAACCGCGACGGCCGATGTCACCACGCGAAAAGATATTCTAATGCAATTGCAATTAACCGATCCTTATATTCATTTGGATAGCTTTGACCGTGCGAATATTCGTTTAACCTTGGCTGACAAGTACCAA
>JBNKXM010000237.1:0-4130 GCA_050300315.1 Thalassotalea sp.
TGGCATGTCCCAGCTGATGCCTGTCGCTTTCATTAATAAGTTTACCGTCAGGACATCACTTTGGCGGCTCGCCATGGAAATGATATAAATCCCCAGTACTTCTTTTGGCTGCTCAGCAATAAAACGAAAGGTATCTAGCACTTCTTGCGTTTGCGCTGACCAGGCCATTTTCGGTAACAAAGGTCTCGGATTATTTATTTCTTGCTGTAAGAACGCACATCTTTGCTGTTCATCCCAAGTTAAATAATCTCCTAAACCTAGTGCTTCGACGATCTCTGCGATGGTTTGATCGTGAAATTCACTGTGCTGACGAACATCAAGCTTAACCAAAGAAATACCAAAACAATGTACTTTGCGAATTACATCAAGCAATAATGAATTAGCGGTTCGGCCAAGTCCCACAGCTAATAAGCTTTCACGGCACATTTCAAGCGGTTGTAACAGTTCACGCGGGCTGGCAATAGCGCCTCTGGTTTTTCCTTCTTTTAAGAGATCTATCGTCGTTTCAAGCTTGCCTATGGTTTGTTTAAGCAAGTTGCGATAAGGTCCTATGTTATCAACATCTGCCAATAATAATGCTTCGCCAGCTTTATGCATCGATAATTCAAGATATAGGTTTTTAAAATCAATTAGATAAAGTTCGGCAGCCATTAATCGTGCTTGTAAGATAGCTTGCTTACTTAATTTGGCGGTAACAAATGGATTACCGTCACGATCACCCGCCATCCAACTCGCCATGGTAATTGGCGTTGCATCTAAGGGTAATGCTTGCCCGGTAACTTGTTGACATAACTGATCTAATTCACGAACAAATTTAGGCACCGCATACCATAAACTGTCGCTAATCGCATTGAGTCCCCAACGAGATTCATCTAATGGTGTGGGGCGCTGTTGTCTTATTTCATTGGTGTTCCATGCTTGCTCGATCAGCTCTTCAATGCGGCCATTAAGTGATGCGCCAGTAGATTCAAGTTGCTCGGCAATTTCATGATATTTGTGAATAAAGGTACGACGGTTAACTTCGGTTGGGTGAGCGGTTAATACTAATTCAATATGCAGTTTATTGATGGCGTTAATGAAGGTTTTAGCATCGACACCATCGAGCCGATCTTTTAACGACTCTAACGGATGAGGCAAATCTAATTCCGCAAGACCCTGAGGGCTAGTTGTGTGTTGTTGTTCAGCGATATTCGCTAAGTTTAGAAACTGGCTAAAGGCACGAGCATAAATTAATAGCTCTTGTTCATTACAGCCACTAAACAGTGTTTTTAACTCATCAATGGCATAGCGTTGCCCAGCGACGCCATCTTTAGCAAGTATGCGCACACGTTCAATATTATCGAGCCAGCGTTGATCTTTTTCATTGGCGATGGTTTGTCCTAAGACTGAACCTAGGGCGCGAATGTTTTGTGATATGGTTTCTAACATAATGATTTATCCATTCAAACAAGTGACATCATAGTAGAAGTGAAAACAAATAGAGTCTAATATATAATATTTATTTTTATCATAGATAAAATTCTATACATGAGCATTAAGCAACCGACAATTCGGCAATTACAACTGATCCAAGCGCTGGCGCGTTATCAGAGTTTGTCTGTAGTGGCGGAGAAATTGTACATTTCTCAACCTTCTGTTTCGATCCAATTAAAAAACCTGAGTGAATTGGTCGGTCTACCTGTTTATCAGATCCGCGGGCGTTTGGTTGAATTGACCGATGCCGGCAATGCCATTTTGCGAAGTGCGAACCAAATTTTTCAATCATTGGATAATTTAAAGACCGACATTGATAACCTGCAAGGTGTGGTGACTGGCAGCTTATCAATTTCCGTTGTTACAACCGCGCAATATTTTTTGCCCTTGCTACTTGCGGCATTTACCAAGCGTTACCCTCAAGTTGAAGTGACCTTAGAAATTGGTAATCGCGAAATGGTGCATTCGAGGCTGCGCGATAACAGTGATGACTTTTATTTATTTAGTCAGATCCCGCCAAATGTTGAAGTTATCGAAACGCCGTTTTTAGACAACGAAATGGTAGTGGTTGCGCCAGAGCGCCATGAATTAGCCCTGCAGCCACGCATTAGTCTTGCTCGATTAAGTCATTACCCGTTTATTTTGCGTGAATTAGGCTCGGGTACGCGTGAAGCTGCCACTCAGCTTTTTAATCAACATGGCTTTGAATTGAATGAAAAGATGACGATTGCCAGCAGTGAAGCAATTAAACAAGCGGTTGCTGCAGGCCTAGGTTTGTCGGTATTGAGCTGTCATAGTTTAGATTTTGGGATCATTCCTGGTTTAAAAATACTTGAAGTTGAACATTTTCCCATTACCAATAAATGGCGTTTGGTACAAAGTGCATCGAGAAAGCCAAGCCTATTAGCACAGGCGTTCCAGCAGTTTATGTTAGACAATGGCGGGGAGATTTTAGCCAGTGCCGTGCAGCATAATGCCCAGTTTCAGTAAATTTGTTGATTCCTAGCGAGTCGATAAATTGGCAAGTCGTTGAAAAGTTGCATAGGCTTTTAGCAAGCGTCAACAATACGCAGCTTAAAGGAATGACAACATGGCTAATCCGATCATAGCGCATAACAAACCAGCGAAAGTTACGTTAACCAAAGACAAGCAATATTATTTTTGTGCTTGCGGTCGCTCTAATAATCAACCGTTTTGTGACGGCTCACATGCAGGCACAGCATTTAAACCTAAGGCCTTTGTTGCTAAAGAATCTGGTGATGCCTATCTTTGTCGGTGTAAACATAGTCATAATCAGCCATATTGTGATGGCAGTCATAAGCAGTTTACTGAGCAACAAATAGGTAGCGAAGGCCCTGGGATTTCTCCCGCTGAAAATAATATCCCGATAGCCAAAGCGACGAAGGAAGAGCCGACAGTGGCATTTATTCATCAGTTAGCGCGAGAAGGCTTGTCAACGTTAGGCCATCATGGCGCTATGACAGCGATGGGAGTGCCGCGTCACTTATTGCCTCATTGGGATGATATTCAGATCATGGTGGCTCAACTAGCGAATAAACCTTTGATGGAAGATGTGCCGGTAGCAACTGAGTTAGTAATAGGTCCTAAAGCGAAAAAACCGTTGATTTTAAAAATCCCCTTGTTTGTTTCTGATATGAGCTTTGGCGCTTTGTCACAAGAAGCAAAAATTGCATTGGCTACTGGCGCCGAGTTGGCAGGTACTGGCATTTGCTCAGGTGAAGGCGGCATGTTACCAGAAGAGCAGCAAGCAAATTCGCGATACTTTTATGAGTTAGCCAGCGCGAAATTCGGCTATCAGGAAGCCTTGTTAACTAAGGTTCAGGCATTTCATTTTAAAGGTGGGCAAGGCGCTAAAACAGGGACTGGCGGGCATTTGCCGGGCAATAAAAATGTCGGCAGAATAGCGCAAGTGCGAGGTTTACCAGAAGGTCAGCCAGCGATTTCACCGCCAACATTTACCGATTTATCATCGGTTGATGATTTCAAGCGTTTTGCCGATCATGTGCGCGAGATAACGGGCGGTATTCCGATAGGTTTTAAGCTCAGTGCTAATCATATTGAACAAGATATCCAGTTCGCTCTTGATGCCAGTGCTGATTATATTATCTTGGATGGTCGTGGCGGTGGCACAGGCTCTGCGCCTGAAATTTTTAGAGATCATATCAGCGTACCAACCATTCCAGCGCTTGCTCGAGCAAGGCGTTACCTAGATAAGGTTGGCGCAAGTGGTGACGTTACTTTGATCATCACAGGGGGATTACGCTTACCGATGGATTTTGTGAAAGCCATGGCGCTAGGCGCCGATGGTATTGCGTTAGCAAACAGTGCGATGCAGTCAATCGGGTGTGTTGCGGCGAGA
Organism: Thalassotalea sp.; assembly: GCA_050300315.1. Taxonomy (GTDB): domain Bacteria; phylum Pseudomonadota; class Gammaproteobacteria; order Enterobacterales; family Alteromonadaceae; genus JBNKXM01. The sequence continues at coordinate 3,854 of JBNKXM010000237.1, forward strand.
ATGTGTCATACCAATAATTGTCCGGCGGGGATTGCCACACAAGATCCTGAGCTTAGACGCAGGGTAAATATTGAAAAGTCAGCACAGCAGCTTAATAATTTTTTTAATGCTTCGGTAGAATTAATGCAAGTAATGGCAAGGGCCTGTGGGCATAGTAGCTTAGCCGAGTTTTCATTAGACGATCTGGCAACGTGGCACCGTGAAATAGCAGCGTTATCAGGCATCTCTTATGCTGGTGTAACAACTAATTAATGCACTTAAATACCAACAGACGATT
>JBNKXM010000238.1:0-4122 GCA_050300315.1 Thalassotalea sp.
ATACTATGTATATCACCATTAAGATGTGTGAGTGATAAAGTGCTAGATTGAGATGCATAGACAGGATACACCTGAGAATAGTGAATTTGCCATTGAGCAGCCAAAACATCACTAGGCGAGGTAAAACTAATTTCGGCACTAAAACAATAATTAACTGGCTGACCATTCTTATCTGGACAGTCGGTTTCAATATTACTAAACGCTTGATATTTAACGTCAAGTGTCTCAGCTAGTTGATTTAGCTGCGCTTGATTGATCTCAGTAAGCTTTGCTACGCTTTGCTTTACTTGTTCGAGTTGCTTTGGTGTTTTATCACATGCCAATAATGTTACTGCGACACCACAGCTTACTATTACGCTTACAAGATTTTTTATTTTATTATCCAACATCTACTCCCTACCCCACACTGTCATAAATCATTAATTGTTTGCTTCAATTTATTGTTCATTTGCTCGCTTTTGACTAAATAATCCGATGGTTTGATTAACCACTAGTGGTTTAGCCCAAAAGCCAATCGAAAAAATATAAATTAACGTTAGATAAACCAGTGACATGCCGATTCGAAGATCACCACTCATTTCAGCAATTAAACCAATCAAAGGCGAAGCACATCCGCCACCGACGATGCCGGTACATAAAATGCCCGCAAAAGAACCATGATGTTGGGTCACCGAATTTAGCGCCAATGAAAAAATCACCGACCACATTACTGACAGAAAAAAACCGACAAAAGGAAACGCAACAACAGCAGTATTTGCATCACCAAACAATGCAAATGTTAGCGCTGTCATTGCAGCTAAAGAAAATAATTTAAGTACTAAACGGCTGTCAAAAAGTTTAACTAACACTAAACCAAGTAAACAACCCAGTGTCAGCATCAACCAAAAATCGCTTACCGTGCTTGCGCCGACAGTAACAGGATCTAAGCCATGATATCGTTCTAAAATTAATGAAATAGCATTAGCAACGCCTTGCTCCGTACCTACATAGGCAACAATAGCAATAAAAAATAAAATCACGGTTTTATTACCAAGCAATTGGCGATAAACCTGCCATGCACCAACGGCTTCTTCATCATTTAATTCAACTTTAGGTAATTTGATCAGATAAATGAGTACAAGCATCACAAGCGATACGCCTGCAAATATCCAATACATTGATAACCAAGTCATATTCGACGGAACCATAGTATTAAAAAAGCCAATAACGCCGCTATCACTACCCTTGGCCATCTCCTGCACTATATAGCTATACACCAATGGACTTAACGCTGCCGCGCCACCAAAAAGTAATTGCGCCATCACAGAATAAAACGCGAAATGTTCTTCTCCACCCGAAACTCTGAGTAATGGGTTAATTGCCACTTGTAGCATCGCCATACCTGAGCCAATGAGAAATAACGATCCCATGGCCATTAAAAAGCTTGGCACTAAAGCAAATAACAAAGCGCCAAAGGCCGACATAATAAATGCAGCAAGCATAACGGGCCGTTCGCTATATTTATCCACTAACATTCCAGAGGGTATAGACATCACCCCGTATGCCGCAAAGAACGAAAAAGGTAGAAAACCAGCAACCGCTAAACTAAGCTGAAAGTCATTGACTAACGAGGGAAACAAAGGCCCCATAATATTAGTAATAAAAGAAATGGCAAAAAACGTAACCAAGACTAAGCCGACAGCTGTGACATTAGTTTTCATGTTTTATCCTTAAATTTTTATAAATATTTTTCGATCAAATAATAGCTTTGAAAACCACCAGAACAACATGACATGGCTAATAGCAAAGACAAATGACGCCAGTTTTTCAGGCATCATATCTGCCAAAGACGTATACATCCATTTACCTAAAGGCATACCTTGAACATCAAAAAATGCGTAGCTAGCCACCCAAACCCAAGACAGAACATAAATAAACAATGGATTAGTGCCATAAACTAGTAACGGATTAACCATAGTGTGCCATTGTTTAATATCGGTAATAAAAACAAATACCGCTAACGTTAAGCAGGCAAACCCCGCGGTATAAATCACATAAGAACTTGTCCACAAGGCCTTGTTAATCGGTATAACAAAATCAAGTAATAAACCAGCTATCAGGGCAATCGTTCCCAATTGTAAGAGTTTTATTAACGATGCCTGTTTATCATCAAACTGACTGAGCAAACGCGTCACTTCAAAACCTATGATGACACTAACAATAGATGGTAAGGTACTTAATAGCCCTTCGGGATCAAAAGCGACTCCCATACCGCCATACATATGACCTGCACCTAAAATTGCCAGATCTAAACTACGCACTAAATTTCCTTCTAAGCTATAAGCGCCATTACCTGCCGACAACAACATTAATGGATAGATGATTAAAATAGCAGCGGAAATCATCATCACTTGCTGCCGTTTCATTGTCAGTACAATGAAAGCGCCAATAACGTAGGCAATAGCAATCCGTTGTAATACCCCCATAATGCGCCAAGTCGATAATGGCTCGCTAAATGGATAACTATTAAGTAATAAACCTATCAAAAAAATCAACACGCCACGTTTAACCACTTTAATCGCTAATGGCCGATCAAGCGTAAATTGCTGCTTTTTAAACGCAAAAAACATCGCAGAACCAACAATAAACATAAAAAATGGAAACACTAAATCGGTCGGCGTCAAACCATGCCAGTGAGCATGCAATAATGGCGCATAAACAAAATCCCACGAACCAGGGGTGTTAACTAATATCATTAACGCTATGGTTAAGCCACGTAATGCATCTAGTGCAAGATAACGCTGCATAATAATTCCTCAAAACCAGTGAGCCAAACAGCTTACTGCACTATGGACGTCATAAATCTCCCTCATAATGACGCGTCATCGCCAACAAAAAGCACACTTTTCTAGCAAGTTATGATACTTTTCTATCACTCACGTACTAATTCATTACCATTATGAAATTAATGTTTGAAAAAATATTGCCTTCGGAAAATTCTTCGTGGCGATATTGGTTTTATAAATTGGACGCCATTGAGTTTAATTGGCATTACCATCCTGAATATGAAATTGCCTTAACACTCAATAGTCAGGGACAACGTTATGTCGGTGATAGCATTGAAGATTATGGTGAATTTGACTTGGCTTTTTTGGGACCACATCTGCCACATACTTGGTGTTCATCGGCAGCACTTAGTGGTAAAGCACATCAAGTATTTGTTGCTCAAATTCCAGTTGCTTGGCTCGAATCCTTGGTGTTTGGTATGCCTGATCTCGCGCAATTTAAACCCTTGTTAGCATTAACTCGCCGTGGGCTAAAATTTAGTCCAGACACTGCCAAACAGTGCGCAAAAATATTTAAAAGAATGCAACTAGCAAATGCCAGTGAACGCCTGATCGGTTTATTACAAATTCTACAGCTTATGCTTGATGATAAAGACAAACAAACACTGTCAAGTAGCGGTTACCAAATTGCGATTCCCGCAGATCCATCAACCGATAAATTAGATAAAGTGATCCGTTATCTTCATCAGAATTACACAAATAAAATCTCCGCCGACAGCATCGCCAAATTAGTACACATGAGTACGAATCATTTTCACCGTTTTTTTAAACAACGTACCGAACAAACGTTAACCGAAGTGATCAACCAATTGAGAATAAGTAAAGCATGCTCTTTGTTGATCAACTCGCGTATGCCTATTTCAACGATTAGCGATACTTGTGGTTTTAACAACATTTCCAACTTTAATCGGCGTTTTCTCCAGTTTAAGCAAATGAAACCCAGTGAATTTCGGCAAATTTATGCAGGGAAAAATAATGCGATATAACAAAGTAGTGTTTTCTGAAAGTGATACCCGTAAACAATATAACGTAGTAACATTAGTTTCGGCGCCAAGATAACCATAATAGCCGCGTGATAATATCATTTACCAAATAATAATAATTAACCATTGGTCTTAGCATTGAAATGAACTTTTTTTCAAAAAAATTAGCCCAGCATGCAACGACTAGTGTTCCGCCATTAATTGCATTTCAAATGACCAGTTTTGTTATTCCTTGGTTGATCACCATTTGGTACACCAGCCAATCCGCATTAACTGAAGCTGGACAATTTTCATTTGCCCTTGCTGTAATATCT
>JBNKXM010000239.1:0-4119 GCA_050300315.1 Thalassotalea sp.
AGCAGCCGTATTAGGCTCCTTTGTTAAGAAAAGATACCTTATTGTTATTGATTAGGTATCTTGAGAACATACTAATTATAACGTTGACAATTCATAGAATGGTCAACAAATATTGATCATTTATTAACATAAATGTAATATATGCGCCCTAGTATTTACGGATTAACGTTTAACGGCTAAGGAATAGCAATGTTCAAATATTGGTCACTTAAAAAATATGGTAATAAACTATTACCCCGCTTAGAAAAACAATTTGGTCATCAAACTTTTTATACTCCTTCTCAAGTTAGAACCGTTGTTTATCAAAAAGACTTTGACCCAACCTTCTTACCATTAGGTTATATCTTGTTCGTCAATCCTCACTTGTTAAATGAGGTAATGGAAAAAGAATTTCCACTAATTGACATCAATGAATACCGACGCGAAATTTTGGCGTACTTAGATCGTAAAAGCTATCAAGGGTATTTGCAGGTACTTAAACAAGTTACCAGCTAAAATTTTACGTTCGCAGGTGTACAGCGCTGTCAATAAATGGTCAAATTAACTTTTAAAGTTATTTGACCATTTTTATTATGTCTGAAAAAATCCATTGGCAAATTAAGCGTTTTGCTGAGCTGAACATAAATGAATTGTACGATTTATTAAAGCTGCGTATCGATGTGTTTGTCGTTGAACAAACCTGTTATTACCCTGATTTAGATGATTTAGATCGCCATCCCGATACCTTGCATATGTTTTGCTATCAGCATGAAAAAATGACGGCTTATCTACGGATATTACCAAAAGGATTAAGCTATGCAGACCACCCTGCCATTGGCCGGGTGATCATCGAAAAATCAGCCAGAGGCACAGGACTCGGTCATCAAATGATGACTAAAGCCATCGAAACTTGCCAACAAGTATTTCCCGAGCAGACGATCAAAATATCGGCACAACAACATTTAGAGAAATTTTATCAACATCACGGCTTTAACACTTGCTCAGAGATGTACCTTGAAGATGGTATTCCCCATGTTTCAATGCTACATAGCGGTGGTTAACAATAGAGAACGGTAGGAACTAATATAAAAAAGGCTTGCAGATGCAAGCCTTAAATAACTGTTGTCAGCATTAGCCAAGCTTAGTTGCTAATAACGCACTAACATCATCAACTGGTTGTGTGCCATCAACGGTTAGATAGCTACATGCGCCTGATTTTGCTTCTGCTTGATAATAATCAACCAAAGGCTTAGTTTGTTCATGATAAATCGCTAAACGCTTACGAACCGTTGCTTCTTCATCATCTGGACGAATTGACAAGTCTTCACCTGTTTCATCATCTTTACCTTCAACTTTCGGTGGATTATAAACTATGTGATAAACACGTCCTGAGCCTGCATGAACACGACGGCCAGCCATACGTTCAACGATCACTTCATCTGGCACATCAAACTCAATGACGTTATCAACACTGACGCCATTCTCTTTCATCGCGTCAGCTTGTGGGATGGTACGAGGAAAACCATCTAATAAAAAGCCCGCTTGACAATCGTCTTGTGCAATACGTTCTTTCACTAGACCAATGATCAATTCGTCAGAAACCAACTGACCTGCATCCATCACTTCCTTAGCTTTCTTACCTAAATCTGTGCCTGCAGAAATAGCAGCACGTAACATATCACCCGTTGAAATTTGAGGAATGCCATATTTAGCCATTAAAAATTGTGCCTGTGTACCTTTACCAGCGCCCGGAGCACCTAACAATATAATGCGCATATAATGTTGCCCTATAAGTTTAATATACTAATTTGGCTGTTGAACTATGGATAGTCACTAAATGAATTGAACAGCCAAATGAGTATTTTTTGTAATTTCTTGGAAGTGCCACACTATACCTAGTCACCTGTTTGCAAACAAGTAACAATTCGTGACATATAACAAAAAAGGGGCAAAAAGCCCCTTTTTTCTACTAAAGTCTAAGCCGAAAATCGCGCAAAAAACGATTTATTGCGATTTACTTGGTTAAACTTAACATCAATTTATTGAGACGTGTCACAAAACTTGCAGGATCTTTTAAGCTACCACGTTCTGCTAATGTCGCTTGCTCAAATAATACCTCAACCCATTGGCAGAATTTATCATCGTCTTGCTCATCAGCAACGTGTTTAACTAACTCATGCTCTGCATTAATTTCAAAAATTGGTTTTGACTCAGGCACTTCCTGTCCGACTGATGCCATCAATTTTTGCATTTGAATACTCATGTCATCTTCTGCCGTAACAATAACCGCAGGAGAATCAGTTAAGCGATTTGAGATTTTAACGTCTTTAACTTTATCGCCTAACGCCTCTTTCATGCGTTTAACTACCGAATCAAACTCTTGCTCCAATTTCTCTAGCGCTTCTTTAGACTCTTCATCTTCCATGTTACCAAGATCTAAACCGCCACGAGCAACTGATTGTAATTGCTTACCATCAAACTCGGTTAAGTGGCTCACTAACCACTCATCGATACGATCAGACATCAATAATACTTCAATGCCTTTTTTGCGGAATACTTCTAAATGCGGGCTATTTTTTGCTGCTTCAAAACTATCAGCAACCACGTAATAGATCTTATCCTGCCCTTCCTTCATACGCTCAATGTATTCAGGTAACGAAACATTTTGTATCGCAGAATTTTCTTGGGTTGATGCAAAACGTAATAACTTGCCAATCGCTTCTTTATTAGCAAAATCTTCCGCAGGACCTTCTTTCAATACTTGACCAAACTCATTCCAGAACAATTGATATTGTTCTTTGTCTTTATTACCTAGTTTTTCAAGCATTTTAAGTACGCGTTTGGTACAACCTTTGCGGATTGCTTGCGTGACTTTGTTATCTTGTAGAATTTCGCGAGAAACGTTTAACGGTAAGTCATTAGAATCTAATAAACCTTTTACAAAACGTAAGTAGGTTGGCATAAATTGTTCGGCGTCATCCATAATGAACACACGTTGCACGTATAATTTTAAACCATGTTGTTTTTCACGGTTATACATGTCAAACGGCGCTCTGCTTGGAATATATAGCAATGACGTATATTCAGTTTTACCTTCTACTCTATTGTGCTCCCACAATAATGGGTCAGCAAAGTCATGCGAAACATGCTTATAGAATTCTTTATATTCCTCATCACTAACATCGGCTTTTTCGCGCGTCCATAACGCTGTTGCTTTGTTAACTGCTTCCCATTTTGCTGGAATCGCTTCACGAGCTTCAACCGCTGGCACAGTAACGTTGCCGTCTTCATCTTTCACTTCTTCAACAGCTTCGATAGCTGGCACTTCAGGCGTTAACATTTCAACAGCCACAGAAATGTGATCTGAGTATTTAGTAACGATAGACTTTAAACGCCATTCATCGGCAAATTCTTTTTCATCTTCTTTTAAATGAAGAATGATGTCAGTACCACGATTCGCTTTTTCGATGATGCTCGTTGTAAACTCACCTTCACCTTCACTTTGCCATTCAACGCCTTCAGACGCTGGCACGCCAGCGGCACGTGAACGTACCGTCACTTTATCCGCGACGATAAATGCAGAATAAAAACCAACACCAAATTGGCCAATTAATTGAGAATCAGCGGCCTGATCGCCAGACAACTTAGAGAAAAATTCTGCCGTACCTGATTTAGCAATAGTACCTAAATGATCAACGATTTGATCGTGGGTCATACCAATACCATTATCTGAAATGGTAATAGTATTAGCTTCTTTGTCTGCACTCACACGCACACGTAAGTCACCGTCACCTTCATAAAGGTCAGCATTTGACAACGCTTGAAAACGTAACTTATCGGATGCATCAGCAGCGTTAGAAACCAACTCGCGCAGAAAGATTTCTTTATTACTATAGAGTGAATGAATCATTAATTGCAGAAGTTTTTTTACTTCTGTTTGAAAGCCATGAACTTCTTTTTGACCTGTCTCAGACATCTGAGCCATCTCCTATCTGAATATCTAAAATTACGATGTTAAAAGGCAAAACCTAGGTTTCACCTTAGAGTACATTGACAGAAACAAGAATGCCGAAGCTGATGAATTGGTAAAAGCGACAGCCCGCAACACACCTCTACCAGCCAACATATTTTTGCAGATCA
>JBNKXM010000240.1:0-4115 GCA_050300315.1 Thalassotalea sp.
CTCAAATAAACTGATTGGCGCACTAAATCTCATCAGTTCTAGCGGTGAAAGTAAATAGTAATAAGAAAGTTCATTGTCACTTGTTAACAACAAAAATTGTTTGCTTTGAATTTCTGTCATTAATGGTGCAGGCAATGGCACCGAATTTAGTTGCTCAATTGCTAGTTGGTAGTGATATGCTCCCTGCCATTGAGCTATAATGGAATGTCTAAGTTCGGAATTTTTCAGCGCTTTGCCGAGATTTTCGCCGAGCTGCTCAAATAATTTTACTTTATCAATATCTTGGTCAGCATTGGCATTATATTGATATAGGTTGTCTACCATCCAACTGAGTCCTACTGTGGACAGGAAAACCATTAATACTAGTGAATAGGTTAACAAACGCATGGTTACCAAGCCTCTTTGACAAAGAGATAGCCTTTGCCCCAAACAGTTTTAATTTTGCTTGGCTCGCCAGAACTATCACCAAGTTTCTTTCTTAACCTTGACACTTTTAAATCAACGGAACGATCAAAACCATCGTAATCAAAACCGCGTAGCGCTTTCACTAAGGCTTCTCGGGAAATGACCTGCCCAGCTTGGCGGGCCAGTATCCACAGTAAGTCAAATTCATGTGTCGACACATTCACTACTTGCCCTTTAAGGGTAACGGTTTTACTAGCGTTATCTATAATCAATTGATTAAAGATTAACGAGTTAACTTGTTGGTTTGCAGTGATTTGTTGCTTAGCTAAATGTTTTTGAACGCGGGTTAACAAGGCTCTGGCTCTGACGGGCTTTGTCAGGTAATCATCCGCTCCCATTTCTAGTCCAAGCACTTCATCAATTTCGTCATCGCGTGCCGTTACCATAATGATGGCATTAGAGAAATGCGGCCGAACTTGTCGGCACACATCAACTCCATCCAGTTGTGGCAACATGCCATCAAGGATCACCAGATCGGGCTGTTCTTGGATAATGGCGTTAACGGCACGTTCGCCGCAATGACATAAAGAGACCAAATAGCCTTTACTTTGCATATAACTTTGCATCCATTGGGCTAGCTCTATGTCGTCTTCGACGATCAATATTTGAGGCTGGTGTTCAATGGTCATTAATTAAAACAGTCTCCATGACATGCGTGCGCGTACACTTTTCTTATAAACCCAGGTCATCTTTAGCGTTTTGTCAGCTAATGATGTTGGGTTATTCTTTGTTCTTAATGAAAATGTGACATTTTCATTAGCAACTAACTCTTGTTCAAGATGGCCTGATTGAACCCCTTGCCAGCAATGTATTGGCGCTTGTTCAATATTTGAAAATAAGCAGTAATCTCCAATATTAGGAGTTTGCCAGTTGATATCAATGTCAACGTAACACTGCTCGCCTTGGTGAACAGAAATACATTGATTCGGTGTTAAGATTAATACGGTTTGTTGCGCATATACCTTGCCCGCCATACTACTGATTATAACTAGCAAAAGAAGCAGTACTTTGTTAATAGATAACATCATCATGCTCCTAAAACACATAGCTAACCAGAATGCCAAATTCGCTAATATGCTTTTGGCGATCATCTAAATTGGCGGCCATTTGCATAATAGGATTATCGCTAATACTGCTGGCTAATCGGGTATAGCGGGTATAAGTTTCAAATAACATATGCGTTGAAATTGGATAACTGGCACTTACCTGAGAAACTATATTGATCCCAGATTCTGCCTGATAGTGAGGAATGCCAATGCTCTCCATTTCCTTTGAGGTTGAATAATAATAGTCAAGCATACCTCTGGAACGAAATTCTGCTCCGAGCGATCCGTGTATCGACCAGTTCTTTAGTTGCCAGCTATGAGAACCCCAAAGCGATGCATAAACGCCGTTGTCATAACGATCACTAAATGAATAAGGAGCTACGGTAAACTGTAGCGTTGAACGATCAAATATCGCCGTTGCTCTTGCGCCCAGCATATTTGTGGCTGATTTTCGTTCCTTGAGCAATTGAATATCGTTGTGACCAAACGCATAGACGTTTTCGCCATGGCCGCGAATGGTGAGCAGGTCAAAACTCCAGTTCTCACTATTATAAAAGTTGAAACCTAAGTTAATGCCTTGATCTAGCTCGTTGGCACCGTGTGAAGCTTCAATAAAAAAGCCAGGGTACACTTGATAACGTCCACTTAAAAAAAGTGAACCACCAGCTTCTTGATCAAAGTAAGGTGTAGTGATCGACTTATAGCCATAGCCAATTTTTAAATAGCCGTCGTACCATGATGCTTGTTCGTTCTCTGCACCTATTGCTAGGTTGCAACAGAATAGTAGTGTGCTTACGGCAGACAATACCAATCGTGACTTTATTATGCATTTGTTATTTTTTCTCATTATCGCTTTCCATTGATTTGTGTTGACAGTGGAAGAATAGCGATTGAGCTGGGCATTTGCTGTACCAGCGATTATCTAGTTGTATCATTTTGTATCTGAGTTTTTATTAACTCTTAAAACTTTTACGTTCCCAATAGGGTACAGGATTTTATATTAAATCGAATCTGATTTTATTTTTTTTGTTAAAAACAATGTTGTGTGTGGTGATTAGGTATTAATGTCAGATTATCGGTAGTGTTAAAGTTCTCTTATATGTTGACTCACCAATTTTAGTAACCGCTTGCTTTGCTTTTGTAGATCAAGCGGTTTTCTAAATCACTTACCTGTCAAATTATAAAATCAAATAATCAATATACGGTTTTATTTTTACACTTCATTTTTTGGGGTTTGAATATTCGTTTTGGTTTACAAACGCAAAGAAGTGAATGAGCGTTATAAGATTTACTTGAAAAGTGTTAATGTTTTTTACCCTAGTAATTCTTTGTTAAACTAATTCAACAAAGGCCCGAGAGATTTAGCTATGAGCCGTTTTATCTGCTTACTATTTTCATTCGTTACTATATGCACTTGTTTGGCAATAACTCCAGCTACAGTGCTTATTGTGAAAGTACCAGAAAATACCCCGCCTAATGCAAAAATCACGCTAGGTGGAGACTTTAACGGCTGGGATCCCACAACAAAAGGTTATGAATTAACAGCAAAAGGAAATGGTATTTTTGAATATTCATTTTCTTCATTTGAAAAAGGTAAAATACTTAACTTTAAAGTAACACGAGGCAGCTGGTATACCGTTGAAATTGCAGCTAATGGTGCGAACCGAGAGAATAGAAATTATACCGTTACTGATCAGTTACAACGTATTAATATTGAAGTAGCCGATTGGGCTGATCTTTCATCTAAGAAAGCGCCTAGCACTATTGTTGGTACTGTCATATTAGAAGATATTGCATTACCGACATTTGCAGGCGAAAGACATGTAAGGATCTACTTACCACCTCATTATAAAAGTTCTACTGCGCGCTTTCCGGTTATATATATGACTGATGCGCAAAATGTCTTTGATAGTAAAACGGCAAATGCTGGCGAATGGCAGATGGACGAACTGATGGAAAAGCTTGCAGTATCTGGTTCTCCCTTGACGTCTATTGTGGTAGCTGTAGATCACGCTGGAGATAAAAGAACGATGGAATACTTACCCTTTGTACACGGTAATCTGTCTGAGCAGAAACATAAGACTGGTACATTAGTACAAGGCAAAGGACGAGAATTTGCAGATTGGTTGGTGAATGAGCTTAAACCCTATATTGACCAAACATATCGTACTAAACCAGAAAGAGAACAAACTAGTGTGATGGGCAGCTCAATGGGAGGATTAATTTCTTGTTATACTGCGCTACGTCATCAGCAGGCAATATCAAAAGCGGCCTGTTTGTCATCAGCGTTTACTAAAGATTTAGTTAGTTCTCATCTTGTTGATTACATCAAAGCAACGCCCAAAAGGTTTCCGATGAAATTCTATATGGACATAGGTGATAATGAGTTTGGAGTATTTAATAAGGACATACTAAAAGAAACGCAAGAAGTTTACGATGCACTATTGTCTGCTGGATTTGACCGGAAAGAATTACGTTATCAAGTAATAAAAGACGGTACACATGATGAAACCAGTTGGCGAAATCGAACAGAAAACATTTTATTGTGGCTAAATAATTTAAGCTAGAAAGTATTGCTGAACGCTCTAAACGCCAGTCGTGTGT
>JBNKXM010000241.1:0-4103 GCA_050300315.1 Thalassotalea sp.
TACTTGATGGTTTTGCTCAAAGTGATGACCAAAATTTGGTGGCAGGTTTAATCGATGTTAACCATTTTAGTGATATTAATGATGGTTTAGGGCAAGACGTTGGTAATCAATTATTGATGGCTATAACGGCGCGCATGAAAGACATGGGTGAAAAATGCAAGTTTGCCCGAGTTGGCGCTGATGTCTTTGGTATTATCGGTCCCGCTGAGTGCGTCAATCCTGAAAAATTGTCTTCATTATTTTTCCAGCCTTTTTCTGCTGGAGAGCAACATCTGCCGATTAATGCATGTTTTGGCTTATGTGAAAAACAAGATGCAGGTGCTCGCGGTGTTAAAGTACTAAATCAGATAAATATTGCACTAAATTTAGCCAAGAAAAATACTCAAGAACATACCGTTTACTATAAGCAGGAAATGGAAGAAAAAACGCTATGGCGTTTGGGAATGATCAGACAGTTACGGACAGATTTTGCGGATAATCGTTTAGAATTATGGTACCAGCCACAGTTAAACTTGCAGTCAGGTAAAGTGATAGGTGCTGAAGCGTTATTAAGATGGCGTACCGCTGATGGACAATTCATTTCACCAGCAGTGTTTATACCATTAGCTGAATATTCAGGCCTGATCATTGAAATTGGTGATTGGGTGATTAATCAGGCATGTTTACAGATTAAGGCATTAGAAGAGCAATCGTTTAACGACGTTGGTATATCGGTAAATGTTTCTATTCCTCAGTTTAGACGTGATAACTTTGTCGATAGCATCATAGGTGCAACAAAGCGGCATAACGTCAAACCAAATAAACTTGAATTAGAGATCACTGAAAATATTTTAATGGATGAACCCGAAGTTGTTATTGATGCATTAGTTAAATTAAAGCAACAAGGCATTAGTATTGCGTTGGATGATTTTGGTACTGGTTATTCGTCGCTAAGCTATTTGCAGAAGCTACCATTAGATCGATTAAAAGTTGATCGTTCGTTTGTTATTGATATCGCGAAACCTGGTCAATCGATCATTGCTGATACTATTATTAACTTAGGTAAGCAAATGAACCTTAAAGTCATTGCTGAAGGCATCGAAGATGAAGGACAACAGGCGCATCTAAAAGCGCAAGCTTGTGATGAAGTGCAAGGGTTCTTCTACGCTAAACCTATGCCGGCTGATGAGTTTTTAGAGTTCTTAAAAGCAAAAAGTTAATGTTTTATTTGTGTGAAAAAGCTGAGCAAAATGCTCAGCTTTTTTATGCGCGTATACTTTTAAGCTTCGGCTAATTCATGCTTTCTCAATTCTACACCTTGCGCAGGTTGCAGCGGAATTTGATGCGACAGCAGTAACGAGCACACGGCAAATCCGGCGCCTATATAAAATACCCAAGACGAATTAATGATCCACACCATGCCTAATAATGCAGGAATTATCACCGCTGCGATATGATTAATCGAAAAGCTGACACCAGCGCTGGATGCGATATCTTCGGGCTTTGCGATTTTTTGAAAATAGGTTTTGATAGCAATTGCTAAAGCAAAAAATAGGTGATCAATAACGTATAGCACAGCGGCAAATGTTGCATTTTCAGCTAGACCATAGCAAATAAACAAGGTGATTAATCCAACGTATTCAAATTTTAATACCCGTCGTTCACCGATCACGCCAATAAATTTTCCGATCCGCGCAGCAAATAACCAGTTGAAGATATAATTAATTAAAAATAAGGCACTAATATCAGCAACGCTGTAGTGGAACTTTTCAACCATAAGAAAGCCAGCAAAGACAACAAAAATCTGTCGTCTAGCACCACTAAAAAACGTTAGTGCATAATACAGCCAATAGCGTTTACGTAAGATCAGTTTTTTTTCTTGCTCCGTTTGTACCGGAAATTGCTTAAAGGCAATGGCCAAAAACGCGGTGAACATTAAAGCGATTGCACCGAATAATAAATACGTACTTTGATACGACCATGATAGCCATTCCATCAATAACCAAATACTGCTAAATGCGATTAATGACGCAGCTGATTTCGCTGATAACATCCGACCCATAAAATGTGCGGTATTTGCTTTATTAATCCACTGAAGCGTTAATGATTGATTAATCGTTTCAAAATAATGAAAACCAACGGACATTACTATAGTTGTGATATACAAGCCAAATGTGCTGGGGAAATAGCCAGTAACGGCAACACCAATGGCGGTAATAGCTAATGAAACTAACGCGAATTTTTGCTCTTTGATAAACAATAATACATAGATAGCAGTAAATGCGAGAAAGCCAGGAATTTCTCTAAGGCTTTGCAAAATACCAATTTCTGTACCTGTAAATTGTGCTTTTTCGATAACAAAGTTATTAAGTAGTGCCATCCATACCGAAAAGACCAGTGGCATAATAAATGCCATCGCCAAAAGTAAGGTTTCCGGAGAGTTAAATTTAGATGAAAGTTTCATGCCGTTGATTAGGTAAACGTAACAAGACGACAGTGTACGATAGTTCGGCAAAATATTCTAAAGATCTTTGAGGGAATTTCGTGCTTATTCACATGTAATTTAGTGCGTACCTTGCTGATAATTAACTATTTATATTGCGCTTGAAACTCTCAGTAGCGCTAGCGTTGCCATGTTCTACAGTAACCAGATTGCTCTATGATTCTTTGATATGGAACAGGTATTAATACGAACGATTAAAACACTTGTTTAAAAAATTTGCTTTTCAATTTCTTTCAAGGCACACTCAGTCGACTATTATTATAAAACACGATTGTTCACCCCTAACATTAATTGAGGAGACTAGGCATGTTATTTCAAGGCAAAAGCCTTTCTGCCGAGCTATTGGACAACGGTATCGTTGAATTCAAGTTCGATGCCGAGGGTTCAGTAAATAAGTTTGATCAGGAAACCTTTAAAGAATACATCAAAGTCATTGAAGCGATAAATGATTGCCCGCAAGCGAAAGGTGTTTTAGTAACATCGGGTAAATCAAACTTTATTGTTGGTGCCGACATTACCGAATTTTTAGAAATATTCAAAAAACCAGAAGATGAATTGATCCCATGGATCAAAAATGGCTCTGATGTTTTTGACGCCTTTGAAGATTTAAATATGCCGACAGTCGTTGCCCTTAATGGTTTTGCATTAGGTGGTGGTTGTGAAATGAGTTTGGCATGTGATTACCGTATTGCCGATACAACTTGTTCAATTGGCTTACCAGAAGTCAAACTTGGTTTAATGCCAGGGTTTGGTGGTACTGTACGTTTACCTCGTTTAATTGGCGCTGATAATGCGATTGAATGGATGTCAACGGGTAAAGCGCATAAGCCTGAGCAAGCGTTAGCGGTTGGCGTATTGGACGCAGTAGTTGCGCCAGAGCACTTACGTGAAGCGGCATTAAAAACCTTACAGCAAGCAATCGACGGTAAATTAGACTGGCGCGCAAAACGTCAACCTAAGCTTGAATCATTAAAGTTGTCGCCAACTGAAACTGTGATGACGTTTAATACCTGTAAAGGCATGATTGCTGCTCAAGCAGGTAAGCATTATCCTGCACCTATGGTAACGGCTCAAACAATCGAAGCGGCGGCAGGTTTAGACCGAGCTGGTGCAATGGCGTTAGAAAACCAAGGTTTTGCAAAATTAGCAAAAACTGATGCAGCAACGGCGCAAATCGGTTTGTTCTTGGCTGATCAGGTGGTGAAAGGTAAGGCGAAAAAAGCCGCTAAAATGGCAACGAAACAGGTTGAACGCGCGGCGGTATTAGGTGCGGGTATTATGGGTGGCGGTATTGCATATCAATCTGCCTATAAAGGCACGCCAATCGTGATGAAAGACATTAATAACCAAGCACTTGATTTAGGTCTTACAACTGCGGCTGGTATTTTAACTAAACTTGCTGATCGTGGTCGAATCAATGCGAAGAAAATGGCGGGTGTGTTAAATAACATTACTCCAACATTAAGCTATGACAGTGTCAAAGATGTTGACGTAGTGGTTGAAGCGGTTGTTGAAAACCCTAAAATCAAAGCTGCTGTGTTAGCGGAAGTAGAAAGCTATGTGAGTGAAGATGCTATCGTCACGTCAAATACCTCAACTATTTCGATTGATTTGCTCGCAC
>JBNKXM010000242.1:0-4089 GCA_050300315.1 Thalassotalea sp.
GATCAGTTCGGTTTTGATGATCACCCATGGCAAGTACAGATAGCCGCAGTCACTACTGCAATGATAGGTGCGGTGATTTTACGGCTAACTGAGAAATATTTCGCACAAATTCAAGAAGCACTGATTGGCGTGCTATTTGTTTTAGCGGCAACCTTGTCATTATTAATGTTAGCGAATAATCCACATGGTGGTGAACATTTAAAAGACCTATTAGTTGGGCAAATTCTATGGGTTTCATACGAGCAATTGATCCCAGCAGCAATTATTTATGCCGCATTATTATTTGCTTGGTTTGGTCTTAAAATTACGCAGCGTTTTCCTGCGTCATTTTATCTGTTATTTGCAATAGCGGTAACCGTTTCAGTACAACTGGTAGGTGTGTATTTAGTGTTTACTAGTTTGATCATTCCAGCATTAGTGACACGTAAATTGAGCGGAAATCGGCAGTTGTTTATGGCATTTTTCGTTGGGGCAATTGCGTACGCACTTGGCTTGTCGGTATCTGCACTATTTGATTTACCATCAGGGGCGGTGATTGTTTGGAGCTTAGCGGTTGTTGGCACGATAATGTCGCTTATGTTTAAAACATCGGTTAAGCAACAGACGCAATCGGCAGAAGTGGCTTAAATTAATAGCCTTTCAACAGTTGTTTGATCATCTAACAACGTCACCTAAAATTTAAGGCTAACATGGTAATTCTGCTGTGTTAGCCTTAGTATCATTACAAGTGATCAATCCTTTCTTTTTTATTATAAATATTTCATCTATCACAGATTGCATCGCACTATTAATTTGATAAATAATCCGTGATTTTTTATCAGTACAAGGTTAGTGTTCTATGCTATTATTGCACACATTTTTAGCTGTCTGGATAGTTACAAGTTACATGTTTTGTAATCGTAACGCTGACCCTGTGTAATTGAGAATTTTAAGATAATGTTAAATGATGTTCGTATTGTATTAGTCAATACCTCTGATTGTCGAAATATTGGTTCTGCTGCTAGAGCGATGAAAACCATGGGATTAAGCCAATTAATCTTGGTTGACCCGATTGAAATGCCAAATGGTCAAGCGCAAGCACTTGCTGCTGGGGCAACTGATGTGTTGGCAAATGCTAAGGTTGTCTGTACGCTTGAAGAAGCGATCAGTGATTGTGGTTTAGTAGTGGGTACGAGCGCGCGTTCACGCACGTTACCTTGGCCGATGTTAGACCCAAGAGAATGTGGTGAAAAACTGATTGCAGAAGTGGGCAATTACCCAGTTGCTTTGGTTTTTGGCAGAGAAAGTAGTGGCTTAACTAATGAAGAGCTTCAGTTATGTCATTTTCACGTGCAAATTCCGGCAAACCCTGAATACAGTTCGCTGAATTTAGCGATGGCGGTACAAACCTTGAGTTACGAAGTGCGCATGGCATTTCTTGCTCAGCAAAATAGCGCCTATGAGACAACTGAAGAGCAAGAATATCCGGTGGTTGATGAAACCGAACGGATGTTTGATCATTTTGAACAAGCGCTTAAAGCGACTGGTTTTATTGTGCCGAGTCATCCTGGTTTAGTAATGACAAAGTTACGTCGATTTATTAATCGTGCTCGACCAGACAGTAAAGAAGTAAAAATGTGGCGTGGTATCTTGTCTTCTGTAGATAAAGCTGCCAAGCGCAATCTTGATTAAGTGAACTAACTAAAGGAAGTAAAAAATTATGTTTAGCCGTATCAAAGAAGATATTAAAAGTGTCTTTGATAGAGATCCCGCTGCGAGAACTGCATTTGAAGTATTAACCAATTATCCTGGTATGCATGCGATTTGGATCCATAGGTTAAGTCATAAGCTATGGAAAGCAAATTGGAAGTTATTAGCACGATTATTATCGACGTTTTCTCGTTGGTTAACCGGCGTTGAAATTCATCCGGGAGCAACGCTTGGTCGCCGCTTTTTTATCGACCATGGCATGGGCATTGTTATCGGTGAAACCGCTGAAATAGGTAATGACGTGACAATTTACCACGGCGTCACTTTAGGCGGGGTTAGCTGGAATGGTGGTAAACGCCACCCAACATTGGAAGATAATGTCGTTATCGGCGCAGGTGCACAGGTATTGGGGCCTATCACCATAGGTAAAGGTGGAAAGGTTGGTTCAAACTCTGTGGTTGTTAAAGACGTGCCGGCAAATGCGACCGCCGTTGGTATTCCTGCGCGAATTGTCAATGCAAAAACGGATGACTCGACTGAGCAAAAACGTAAAGCAGCAGCGAAAAAATTTGGCTTCGACGCTTATGCCGTGTCTGCTGACAACCCAGACCCTGTAGCAAAAGCCATTGGCCGTTTACTTGACCATATGCATTTAATGGATGATAAAGTTACCAGTTTATGCCGTGAAGTTAATCAGTTAGGTGGTCAGGTCTGCCAAGATGCACTGCCAGAGCTTAGAGTTGGTGAATTTGTTGAAGATGAAAAAGCCGCGGCAGAGCGTCGCCAACATCATGCTGACTCGTTTGATCCTGAAATTTAGCCGTTAGCTGCAGTGCAGTGATATGACGGTTAATGTCAATAATAGCAAAACAATTACCAATACTTGAGTAAATTACTCAAGTATTGGTTGAGTTTCTACTTGATACCCGATAAAATACTTGAGTATTATACTCAAGTATTAATTTGACTATTTTGTAGGGTTATGTAAAATTGCGCGGCGATTTCACAGGGGTAAAGAATGAAACTTACATCTAAAGGGCGTTATGCCGTAACAGCTATGCTTGATGTTGCTATTCATGCGGCAACGGGACCTGTGTCTTTGGCGGATATATCTCAGCGTCAAGGGATCTCTTTATCATATTTAGAACAATTATTTTCACGTCTGCGCAAGCATGGACTAGTGACCAGTATACGCGGTCCTGGTGGCGGTTATCGCTTAGGTAAATGCTCAGCGCAAATTGCTGTTTCAGATGTGATCAGTGCGGTGGATGAAAGCGTTCATGCGACCAAATGTGGTGGCACTGGTGATTGTCAATCGGGCAATCAATGTTTGACCCATTCGCTATGGGCTGATTTAAGTCAGCGCATTGAAGAATTTTTACAAGGCATTTCTTTGTCTGAGCTCGTTGAACAAAGAAATGTAAAATTGGTCTCTCAACGACAAGATAGTCAGCAACGTGCGCAATCAAAGCACTCATTAGAGACCTTAATTTCAACCACAAATATAGTGCATGACTGTTAGCGCAGTGTTGATTTAGTTGGAGAAAGTTTACCAAATGAAATTACCTATTTATTTTGATTATTCGGCAACCACGCCGGTTGATAAGCGTGTTGCAGAAAAAATGATGCAATATATGACCACTGATGGTTTTTATGGCAATCCAGCTTCACGCTCGCATAAATTTGGCTGGCAGGCTGAAGAAGCGGTCGATATTGCTCGCAATCAAGTCGCTGAACTTATCAACGCCGATCCGCGCGAAATTGTTTTTACTTCAGGCGCGACAGAATCAGATAACCTTGCTATTAAAGGTGCAGCAAACTTTTATCATAAAAAAGGTAAGCACATTATTACCTGTAAAACTGAACATAAAGCTGTGTTAGATACGTGTCGTGAATTAGAGCGTCAAGGCTTTGAAGTCACTTACTTAGATCCAGAAGATAACGGTCTAATTGATTTGAATAAGCTTGAAGCTGCAATGCGCGATGACACAATTTTAGTGTCGATCATGCACGTTAATAATGAAATTGGTGTGATCCAAGATATCGCGGAAATCGGTGAAATGTGCCGTGCGCGTAAAATTGTTTTTCATGTTGATGCCGCGCAAAGTGCCGGAAAAATTAACATAGATACACAAGCATTAAAAGTAGATTTAATTTCTATCTCTGCTCATAAAATGTATGGTCCAAAAGGTATTGGTGCCTTATATGTACGTCGTAAACCACGTATTCGCCTAGAAGCACAAATGCACGGCGGTGGTCATGAGCGTGGCATGCGCAGTGGTACGTTAGCAACACATCAAATCGTTGGTATGGGCGAAGCTTGCCGTATTGCTAAAGAAGAAATGGCGCAAGATTTAGCGCATGTCACAAAAATGCGTGACCGTTTATGGCAAGGCATTA
>JBNKXM010000243.1:0-4087 GCA_050300315.1 Thalassotalea sp.
GCAAGGCTATCGGTACTACTGGCCGTGGCATTGGTCCTGCGTATGAAGATAAAGTTGCCCGCCGTGGTTTACGTGTTGGTGATTTAATCAATGCAGAAACGTTCGCCGTTAAATTAAAAGAAATTGTTGAGTACCATAATTTCGCGTTAACTCAGTATTATAAGGTTGATGCCGTTAGCTACGAAGAAGTCTTAGCTGGTGCGCTTGAAGTTCGTGACGTTATTCTTGGTATGGTGGCGGATATTTCTGAAATCATTGATCAGTCGCGTAAAGCTGGCGATTCAATTATGTTTGAAGGCGCACAAGGCACCTTGTTGGATATAGATCACGGTACCTATCCTTATGTAACTTCATCGAACACTACAGCTGGTGGCGTATCAACAGGTTGTGGTTTTGGTCCACGTTACTTAGATTATATTTTAGGTATTACTAAAGCCTATACTACGCGTGTCGGTTCTGGACCGTTTCCAACTGAATTGAAAGATGAAGTGGGTACTCACTTAGGTACGGTAGGTCATGAATTTGGTGCAACGACCGGTCGTGAAAGACGTTGTGGTTGGTTTGATGCGGTTGCTATGCATCGCGCCGTGCAAATTAACAGCATTACAGGTTTTTGTTTAACTAAGCTTGACGTGTTAGACGGCCTTTCAGAACTTAAAATCTGTACTGGTTATACAACGAAAGCTGGTGAAGTGATCACTGTGCCACCAACGGCAGCGGAAGGCTATGAAGCAATCACGCCTGTGTATGAAACCTTACCGGGTTGGAGTGAATCGACGGTTGGTGTGACATCTCTTGCTGATTTACCAGAAAACGCTAAAGCTTATATCAAGCGTATTGAAGAAGTTACTGGCGTGCCTGTTGATATTATTTCAACGGGTCCGGATCGTAATGAAACCATCATTTTGGTTAATCCATTCGACGAATAATTTAGACGTCAGCGCTTATAAAAACCACCAACACGGTGGTTTTTTTATATCTTTTTATTGCTATCTATAATTATTTTTTGTTTGTTTACTCATCTTTTCTTGTGAATAAACATGCAAAGCAGCGCTGTTTAGGGGATGGAGATAAAACTGAAAATTGCTAACTTTAGGCGATTTTTCATTAAATAGTGAGGAATTAGTGAAGAAATTGCCGAAATTTGATTTGAACTGTCAAAATATTCTGTTTTGCTGTTGAAATTAATAATGAATATTTACCATATCTATGTGAAATCTTATGTGAACCCTAGTAAGTTAAGCTCAGGTTTTATCTACTGTTCAGCGAAAATATCATCTTGTATTGTCGTCAATTTATGCGATATTATGCGTAACAAAAAGAAATAAACATTATTAAATATATAACAAATTTTTATAACAAACGCCCCTAGGACATTCAAATGACAGATTTCAAACAAAGAGCACTTGATTATCATCAATTTCCGACACCGGGGAAGATCAGTGTTGAACTAACAACGCCAGCGGAAACCAGCCAAGATCTCTCACTTGCATACAGTCCAGGCGTAGCTGAGCCAGTTAGAGCAATTGCTGAAAACCCTGACGATGTTTATAAATATACGGGTAAAGGTAATACTGTTGCTGTGATCACAAACGGTACTGCTATTTTAGGATTGGGCAACCTTGGTGGCATGGCGGCAAAACCTGTGATGGAAGGTAAGGCATTATTGTTTAAACGCTTTGCTGGCATTAACTCATTTGATTTAGAAGTGAAGCATAAAACGGTTGAAGAGTTTATCAACACGGTCGCTAATATTGCTGATAGTTTTGGTGGTATTAACCTTGAAGATATTAAAGCGCCTGAATGTTTCGTTATTGAGAAAGCGCTAATTGAGCGTTGTAAAGTGCCTGTTTTTCACGATGATCAACATGGTACCGCAATCGTTACCGCGGCGGGCATGATCAATGCGTTGGAAATACAAGGCAAAGAAATTAAAGATGCGAATATCGTTTGTATGGGAGCAGGAGCCGCGGCTATAGCTTGTATGGAGTTATTGATCAAGTGCGGTGCTCAGCGTGAGAAAATTTATATGTTAGATACCAAAGGTGTCATTCACACGCGCCGAGACGATTTAAACGAATATAAGCGGTTATTTGCTAACAATACCGATAAACGCACGTTGGAAGATGTTATTGACGGTGCAGATGTGTTTGTTGGGGTATCAGGTCCAAACGTATTATCGGCTGAGCATGTTAAAATGATGGCGGCAAAACCTGTTATTTTTGCTTGTTCAAATCCAGATCCTGAAATTAAACCTGAACTTGCATTAGCTGCTCGTGATGACGTTATCATTGCAACGGGTCGCTCTGATTATCCAAACCAAGTGAACAATGTATTATGTTTCCCATTTATCTTTAGAGGTGCGTTAGACGTTAGAGCGCGCACTATTAATGATGAAATGAAAATTGCGTGTGTGCATGCGATTAGAGAGCTTGCCAAAGAGCCAGTCACTCAAGAAGTGATTGATGCGAGCTGTGAGCAAAGCTTATCATTTGGCAAAAACTATATTATTCCTAAACCAATAGACTCTAGGCTTTGTGCGCGGGTTGCTAGGGCAGTTGCTCAAGCTGCGGTGGATTCAGGTGTCGCTGCATTAGAATTGCCAGATGACTACATGAGCGATCAATAAACGCTAATAAATAAGGCTGTGTTAACAGCCTTATTTATTTTTAAAGAGGTTAGTCTTCGTCTATTTCATATTGACTAAAATCGGTGATACCTTGTGCCTCAAGTAGTTTTCTGACGCTAGCAGGTAATTTTTGTTCATTATCTTTCGCTAAGTCTTCATCATCAGGTAATGGTTGTCCTGTAAATGCATGCAAAAAAGCCTCGCATAACAGTTCGCTGTTTGTTGCATGTCTTAAGTTATTAACTTGCCGGCGTGTTCGTTCATCGGTTAATACTTTAAGCACCCGCAAAGGTATTGAAACGGTAATTTTTTTTACTTGTTCACTTTTTTTACCGTGTTCGGCGTAGGGGTTTATATACTCACCATTCCACTCAGCCATGAATTACCTCAAGTTAGGTTAAATGTTAAATTTGTCGATCTAATTTGCGCTAAAATATGTAACTATCAATAGCGATATAGGTTTAGATTTTACTGGTTAACAGTTTCTAGTCAATGATGAATGTGTAGAAGTTTAGATGTCTAAAGTTCTTGACCGCTATATTTAAAAGATTTAGACTTTTGGACGTCCAAACATCTATTTGTGTATTAGCGTATCTTGGACATCAATTTTACGGTAAGTGGAGCATATAATGGCAAATGAAAAACTAGCAACTACCGCAGTGAGAGCGGGCATTAACAGCGATGAACATCATGGCGCTGTTATTCCAGCGATTCATTTGTCGAGCACATACGCGTTAAAGGGCTTTAACGAAAAACGTCAATTTGATTATTCTCGCACTGGCAATCCAACGCGAGCAACGTTTGCTCAAGCAATTGCTGACTTAGAGCAAGGCGCATTAGGTATAGTGACCAGCACAGGTATGGCGGCTGTTCACTTGATTTGCCAACTACTTTGTAGTNACGATACTGTTGTCATTCCTCATGACTGTTATGGCGGTAGTTACCGTTTATTTACCCATTTAGCAAAACGTGGTCAATTTAAACTGATTGTTTGTGACCAAAATGACCAGCAAGCATTATCACAGGCATTGGCACAACAACCCAAATTAGTATTAATTGAAACACCAAGCAACCCCTTGTTACGCATTGTTGATATTGAGGCCATTACCAAAGCGAGTCATCAAGTTGGCGCTTTAGTTGCGGTCGATAACACCTTTTTATCACCATTATTGCAACGTCCATTGTTGCTCGGCGCTGATATTGTGTTTCATTCAACCACTAAATTCATTAATGGTCATAGTGACGTTGTTGGTGGCGTATTAGTGACTAAAGAACAAGCGCTGGGCGAAGAGCTCGCTTGGTGGGCGAATTGTATCGGCATCACAGGATCGGCGTTTGATAGCTATTTAGCATTACGTGGTTTAAAAACCTTACCAGTTAGAATGAAGCAACACCAAGAAAATGCCGATGCCGTTGCCGCATTTTTACAAAATCATCCGGCAATTGACGCGGTATATT
>JBNKXM010000244.1:0-4078 GCA_050300315.1 Thalassotalea sp.
TTAACTGACCTTTATCAAGTCGACCTGTGATGGTGATTGGGTACGCTTTCCAGCCTTGTTTGCCACTGATCAACGATTTTCTGCGTAAATGATAATCAAAATTAAAAGTGACTTTGGCATTGTCACTAAGCTCTTGATGGCTAGAAATAAAGCCATCTAACAACGCGACTAAGCTTTGGTAGTTTAATTCGTTACTGATGGAAAGTTCATCAAGCAAGAGATAAAGGCGAGACATATGAATGCCTTTAGCTTGAGGATCTTTTAAATTAACAAACGCATCAACGAATGCTGAAACCATGCGTGGCGATTCGCCTTTAGAAGCCAGCATAATAGGCATTTCTATGTTGCTCATGCCAACCCAGTCTAACGTCCCTTCTGTTTGGGCGGTAGTGTGGTTAGCAATATCAGGCATTGATGTAGACATGGTTTCTCCGAAGTGTGTTGTGTTATGTAAAGGGCTAGGTCTTTCCTAACTTCAGTCATAACGAATAATAAGATAATCAACTAACCCTAAGGTGTTTGCTGTGGTTAGTTATTTTCCGCGTATGAACTCACCTTAATTGCAGCAAGTGCAAAAGGGCGGCTATTTTGAATGAAATTACCGCTAATTGCAATATTAAGCGCGACGGGAATTAGCATTGAAAATGATGGTTTTTTATTTGTTGTATGGATGACTTTCATGGTCGAGTTGATACAATGGCTGATATGTTACATGTTTAGGTGCTGTTTGTGAGCAATTTTAGTCAGTTAGATAGTGAATTACTTTCGGGTTATTTAGATAATTTAGGGAAAGATATTGTTCAGCAAATGCTGGATTTGTATGTGCAGCAATCCGTGATTTACCTTAAGGATATTGAAGAAGCAGTTGAACAAGCATCGCAGGAGTTATGGCAAGAACGTTGCCATAAAATGAAAGGGGCGACCGGGAGTGCTGGACTCACTGCATTACATGCATTTTTGGTTACTATCGAAAAATCAACTGAAAGCTGGGTAGAAAAACGTAAGCAATTGGCTCAGCTTAGCGAGCTTAATCGACAGGCAATTGATGAATTTAATCTGTGGTTTAGTCAGCAACAATAAAAAAGGCCAACAATAAGTTGGCCTATTACTGTGTTTAATTTATTCGCTTATTCAACTTCGCCGACGAATCGATAACCTTCTCCATGAATGGTATTAATAAGTTCTGGTGAGTTTTCTACCGACTCAAAATGTTTACGTAAACGACGAATAGTAACGTCAACTGTTCTATCATTACTACGTAAGTCACGGCCAGTCATTTCTTTGATTAATTGTTGGCGAGTAACGATTTGCCCGGTATTTTTTATCAACAAGCGCAGTGCGCGAAACTCGCCTCTTGGAATAGAAATCACTTCACCGTTAGGTGATGTCATCTTGCGAGAATTGCTATCAAGTACCCAATTATTAAATTTGATAATTGCATCATCTGTTTCTTGTTTACCCTGAGAAATACGATTTAAGATATTACGCGCTCGAATGGTGAGTTCTCTTGGGTTAAAAGGTTTAGTTAAATAATCATCGGCGCCAATTTCAAGACCAAGCACTTTATCAATATCACTGTCTCTGCCGGTTAAGAAAATTAAACCAAGATCAGTATTGGTGGTTAATTCTCTGGCGAGTAATAAGCCATTCTTGCCCGGTAAGTTGATATCTAAGATCACAAGGTTGATAGAATTTTGCTGGAGCTGTTTCTCCATGCCTTCACCATTTATTGCTTCAGAAACAGTGTAACCCTCAGCTTCAAATAAATTGCGCAGGTTAAAACGGGTTACGTCTTCATCTTCTACGATAAGTATATGAGGTTTTTGCATGCTAAAATTTCCAGTTAAATGCTTTGATAATCATGAAAGCGCTTTTATTTCTATGTGAAAATTAAGCTGTTGCACAATCATGTTGTTTACATATGTTAATATTAACGAGTAAACATGTTATACAGCCTAGCTTAAAAAAACAATTGTTACTATGGTTATCTATAGCAGATAGTTTATATATTTTGAAAAGTTTATTTATTGATAAGTCTAATTAAAGTAGTTGTTCGCTTATCGGAAAGCTAATTTCAAATACCGCACCTTTATTTGGCTCACTTTCTAATCTAATGCTACCACCCAAGGCTTGAGTGACTAAATTGTAAACTAAATGTAAGCCTAAACCACTACCACCTTCACCTCTTTTAGTGGTGGTAAAGGGCTCAAATATTTTGTCTTTAATGGCGGGATCTATGCCAATGCCGTCATCTTGATAGTGAATATTGAGCTGCTCACCTAATTTCATCACGGTGACGCAAATAGAACCATGGTCTCTTTTATCAAAGCCATGGGTAATAGAGTTTAAAATGAGATTGATTAATATCTGGTTGATAGGTCCAGGTCGGCTGACAATCATTAGGTCGGCAGGACAATCAAAATCAATTTGATACGGTGTTTTTTTGATCTGAGGGGCTAAGGTTAATAATATTTCATTTAGCAATTCTGCGAAATTAAATTGCCTAAACTCCTCACTTGACTGATCAACAGCGACTTTTTTAAAACTTGAGATCAGTTCTGCGGCACGTTTTAAATTGCGATAAATAATGCCAACGTTCTCACCACCTTCATTAAGGAACTTTTTCAACTGGCTTGATTTTAGCGTTTTCTCTTCAAATGCTGTGGTAATTTCGTTTAATCGATCGAGTAATAAGGTTGAAGCAGTAACACCTAAACCTATAGGGGTATTTACTTCGTGTGCAACCCCAGCAACCATGTCGCCGAGTGAGGCCATTTTCTCACTTTCAACTAATTGATCTTGATATTGATGAAGTTTCTCTAGCGTAGATAATAGCTCTTGGTTTGATTCTTTTAATGCCTGGGTTCTTTTATTAACCTTATCTTCCAGTTCAATATTTAATTTTAAACTTTGTTGCTCGGCTAAGCCTAGTTGAGTGACGTGACGCTCGATACGTTGTAGGAAATAGTTAATGTTTTTTGCCAGTATATCAACCTCTTTATAGGGTAGCGGATCAACACGCATTGAATAATCTTTGGCTTGTGAAATCGCAACTAAATTATTGCTTAATTGTTTTAATGGCAAGGTAATCTTATTTTCTAAACGGAAACTCACCAATAAAACAGCCACAAAAACAACAAATAGCAAAACGATGATCACTATGACCATTTGATTGGTGAAGATGACTTCGCTATTTACATCTAATTGCAGAACCACCAAACCTATGGTTTGGCCATTAACACGAACGGGTTGACCGTAAGTGATGAGATCGTTATCAATACTTGGTGTGAATAAGTGTTCACTTTGTTGTGCTGTCATCCTAGATTGTTGAGGGTCATTGCTGATCCCTTTAATATGATCGTAGATGGCAACCGCCACATATTCTTCGTTTTGTGCTTGATACTGATAAATTTTAACCGTACTAATATTTTTTAATACCTTAAACGCATTTAATTTTGACGTTAATTTTGGAATGGCGCTTTGCTGAAGATCGTCAATATTAAGTTCTGCAATATAGCTTGCCCAACGTTTAATGTCATAATCGAGTTGTTTTTGTGCCTTGTCATTTAAGGTATCGACAAAATACCAAATGGTTAAAGCCAAAACGACAAACACAAAGCCAAGCGTAGTGAATAAAATGGGCTGACGAATAGATTTTGTGTTTTTAGCATCTCGCATGATGATATTAATTATTTTTTAATCCTTAACTTGGATAATTGTTTATATCGCAATAGATTGCAACATTTCACCTGAATAATCGCTGCGATAATGCCAATCTTTTTTATCGTTAATCTTTTTTTAACATTTTGCCTGGTATACGGTAAAGCCCTGTTGCACACATAGCGTTGTGGTTTTATTAAACGCTTGCGCTAAAATCGGTTGGTATTTTAAAAAACTATTGGCAACGATTGTTAATGTCGCTTTACTCTCAAGGTGCTTCTTGATATTTGCCAGAAATGTCTCAGTAGCAAGGTAATGAGTTTTAATTCCTTGATGAAACGGCGGGTTGGAAATTACACATTGGTACTTCTCGGTGATATGAGACAAACTATTTGTTGCTATCGTTTTCCCGTGAAGG
>JBNKXM010000245.1:0-4075 GCA_050300315.1 Thalassotalea sp.
GATATTCCAGTAGTAAGGAATTTCAAATACTAAGCCCGAGCGGTCACTTGAACTGATTTTAGGGTATAAAAAGCCTGATTTTCGCTCATTAGTGACGGGAAATGAAAAATAAGGAATGTAAAGCACTGGAATATCAAACAGCTTAAATCTTGCATTGTATGCTTCACCGTGATTTTCTGTGACAGAAATATTAATTTCACTCGCCTGTAACTGCCAATCAGGCACTTCACCGTAACAGGTGGTAAAACTTGAGTCGACTAAGCGTAATGTACCTTCGCTATCAACAGATATAATACCCGCCTGACCATGACCTGGGTTGCCGGACAGTTGATAAGAAGAATCAGATAATACCGTCGCGCGTAATTCTTTGCTGGCCTTTAATTGGGAGGCAAAAATATCTACCCCTAAATTTTGAAAATGGATATTTCCTTGGGCGTTAACTAATGAGGTGATACGGTTGATTTCAATATCGTCAGCCATTATGGTGTGATCTTTTTTGACTAAGGTCACGTGTCCGGAAAACTTGGCCAATTGATCCTTTTCGATACGAGAAGAATCTGAGAAAATGTTTAACGCATTAACATCAATCGAATCATCTTGCATTTGAATGCTAGGATAGCTCGGTATTGGGCAACTAGACACTTCAATTGAAGCTTGCGCTGCGTCTTGGGCAAAGGTGCTAAGGGTCGTTAGTGAGCCTATAAAAAATAATAGCGATGTACGGAAAAAAGGCATTAACAGTCCGGAAATAAGAATTCTTTGGTCAGTTTGATAGCGCAACAAAAAACGCTATCAAGCGCTCGTTAATATTTTAACGTTAAATTTGTTAATAATATAGCAATTTTCATTGTCATGCTAATTAGTTATATTGAGGCTTTAAAGTGGTAAAAGGCAGTCATTTTTGAAAGACGTTAGACAACAAGAATTGAGTCGCTGGTTGAGTGAACAATTATCGGCTGATATTCATCAGTTAATTAAGATGAATGATGATGCCGGATTTCGACGTTATTTTCGTTTTACACATAATAATCAATCATTTATTGCAGTAGATGCGCCTGAGGATAAATGCAATAACCGCGCGTTTGTCGATATTGCATCACGTTTGCGTAACGCTGGCATTGTAGTGCCCGAGATCTTGGCTTATCACCAACATGATGGTTTTTTATTGTTATCTGATCTTGGTGAGCAAATGTTATCTCAGTCGCTCAACGAGCAGACGATGGCGAGTTATTATCATCAAGCAATGCAGTTATTGCCGACGATAGCTGAAATTCCTTGTCAAAATTTACCTGTTTATGATCAGGCTTTTATTGCCCAAGAGCTAGCTATATTTAGTGATTGGCTCTTGGTGCATCATTTATCGATTTCACTTAATAGCGAGCAACAGCAACAGCTAGAACAATGTTTTGATATCTTAATTGCCAATGCTTTGGAACAGCCGCAAGTGTTTATGCATCGCGATTATCATAGTCGCAACTTAATGTTGGTGGCAGATCAAGTTGCAGTGATCGATTTTCAAGATGCGGTACACGGACCTATTAGCTACGATTTGGTATCGTTACTGAGAGACTGTTATGTCAAATGGCCGCAAGCGCAAGTAGAGCCGCTATTACAATATTATGTTGAACATTTATCTCCTCGAGAGTTTGCCGAGAAATATCCGTTTACCCAGTGGCAACGCTGGTTTGATTTAATGGGCGTGCAGCGTCATCTTAAAGCAAGCGGTATTTTTGCTCGTCTTTATCATCGTGATAATAAAGATGGTTATCTTGCCGATATTCCGTTAACTCTTTCGTATATTGTTGAGGTTTGTGCGGCCTATCCTGAATTACAGTTTCTGCAGCATTTAGTCAGTGATCTAGTTCAGCCTCGATTATTGCAGCTATCACAACAAGGCGTATAAGATGAAAGCAATGATTTTAGCTGCGGGCAGAGGTGAAAGAATGCGGCCATTAACCGACGTTTTACCTAAGCCGATGCTGACGGTGCAATCAGTGCCGTTAATTGTTCACCACCTTCTTAAGCTACAAAAAGTTGGCATCACAGACATTGTTATCAACTTAGCCTGGTTGGGGGAGAAAATTGTCGAGCATTTGCAAGATGGCGCAAGGTTCGGCGTTAATATCACCTATAGTTGGGAAAAAGAGGGAGCATTGGAAACTGCCGGCGGCATTATTAACGCTTTGCCCTTGTTAAGTGACAATGACCAACCGTTTTTAGTGGTTAATGGGGATATCTATGTTGACTATGATTTTTCCAATATCAAACCCTTGGCGCAAGATCAGTTAGCCCATTTATGGTTAGTTGACAACCCTGGCCATCATTTAGCGGGGGATTTTGTCTTGCAACATGGCATGTTAAAAAACTTAGCTGAACAAAGCGCTACTGAGCAAAGTCTGACTTTCAGTGGTATCGGGCTTTATCGTCCATCATTATTTAATGATTTTTTACAGCAGAAAGTGATGGCGTTAGCGCCAGTGTTAAGAGCTGGTATCGAACAAAATGCTATTTCGGGTGAGCGATTATCTGGGCTTTGGAGTGATGTCGGTACACCGGAGCGACTAAGCGCAATTAATGAGTTGTTAGCACAAAATACGAGGACGAAGGTTTAATGAATATTTGGGGTAAGGTCTTTGGTTTTTTATTCGGCTTTATGTTGAGTAAAAATATCTTTGGTGCGTTATTAGGAATGTGGCTTGGTCATCGATTTGATAAAGGCATAGGCTTCGATTTTAGCGGCCTAGCTCAACAAAATGAACAAAATCGTCAAGCAATTTTCTTTTATAGCAGTTTCGCCACTATGGGATTTATTGCTAAAGCAAATGGGCGGGTTTCACAGCATGAAATAGCGTTTGCCAGCGCTTAAATGGATAAATTGGGACTAAATGCTGAAATGCGTCAACAGGCACAAGATGCGTTTCGTGAAGGTAAAATGCCAGGCTTTCCTCTCGATGAGCGGTTAACTCAGTTAAAAATACTGTGCATCAGTAGACAAGACCTCTTGCTATTGTTCCTTGAAATTCAAATTCAAGTAGCGTTTGCAGACGGCGAGTTAGATAGTGATGAGCGTAAAGCGCTGCATCGCATTGCAAGGATTTTAGGTTTTTCAGCCGTTGAACTTGACCGACTATTGGAGATGATCATTGCTGGCGCTAATTTTCATCAGCAAGGGCAATCAAGTCGTCAAGCCAAAACGCCTCAGCAATTAGACAATGCTTATAAATTACTTGGTGTTAGCAAACAAAACACGCCACAAGAAATCAAGAAAGCGTATCGAAAACTCATGGCGCAACATCATCCTGATAAGTTAGTTGCAAAAGGATTACCGCCAGAGATGATGGAAGTGGCAAAACAAAAAACTCAAGATATTCAAGCAGCATATGAAATGATTTTGGAAGATAAAAAATAAACTAGCGTCGACTTTTAACGTCGTATTAACTGATATTAAGCTACACTAACTGAGCGACATAAATATTCGCTTGTAGATAATCGTAAAGGAAACGTTATGAAAAAACTCATTACCTTAGGTATTTTTGCTGTTCTGTCATTCAATGTATGGGCTGATAAACAAGCTGATCGGCAAGAAATATTAGAAATGCGTCAAGAAGTGTTAGCTAAGCTCTATAAAGAAGAGCCGGGCGTTAAAGACAAAATTAAAGAAGCGAAAGGCTATGCGGTGTTTTCAAATATTGGTGTAAACCTGATTTTTCTATCTGCCGGCGGTGGTAGTGGTGTGGTTCACGACAATAGCTCAGGCAAAGACACTTATATGAATATGGGCTCTGCAGGTTTAGGAATAGGACTTGGCGTCAAAGATTTTAGCGCAGTATTTATTTTCCATACCAAAGATGCATTAAAACGCTTTATTGAAGATGGCTGGGACTTTTCTGGGCAAGCCGATGCCGCGGCAAAATCTGGTAAAAAAGGAGTCGAAGGAAGCGCGGCGGGCACTATTGTCAACGGCGTCTCTGTTTATCAAATGACCGAAACAGGCCTAGCGCTACAAGCAACGTTACAAGGTACTAAGTACTGGGTTGATAAAGATTTAAACTAAAGCTTGTAGAAGCGTTTTATC
>JBNKXM010000246.1:0-4071 GCA_050300315.1 Thalassotalea sp.
CTGATGAATGATGTTACAGATTTCAGCAATCGTCGTTTCGTATACACCGTGCGTTGACGGATAAGTGATCATGATACACGATAGGTTGTCAGCTAACTCACTGGCTTTCGCACGTAAGTCATCCATATCAACGTTACCTTGTTTATCACAATCAACTACCACAACTTTCATACCAACCATTTGCGCTGACGCTGGGTTAGTACCGTGTGCAGAAGAAGGAATTAATACAAATGTTACGATGCCCTTCACCACGACTTTCGTGATATTTATGAATGGCGATAAGACCTGAGTTAGGCTGCATCGCGCCTGAGTTAGGCTGCATTGAAATGTTGTCATAACCGGTCAATTCAACCAAGGCTTCACCTAGTTCATCGATCATTTGCTTATAACCTTGCGCTTGATCAACTGGAGCAAACGGATGCATGTTAGCAAATTCAGGCCATGATACTGGGATCATCTGCGCAGTAGCATTTAACTTCATGGTACAAGAGCCCAATGAAATCATTGAATGGTTAAGCGCTAAGTCTTTGTTTTCTAATTTCTTGATATAACGTAGCATCTCAGTTTCTGAGTGATACGAATTAAATACCGGATGCGTTAAAAACTCTGATTCACGCACTAATGACGCTGGAATTGACGGCGTTTCTAATACTCGTACTTCGGCGTCTAATAAATCAAGATCTAAACCATGGTCGTCACCAAACAAGATGTCGAATAAGGTATATAAATCATCACGCGTCGTAGTTTCATCGATTGAAATACTAATTTGATTAGTTACGTCAGTACGGAAGTTAACATTGTTAGCTAACGCACGAGCAACGATTTCTTCTTTCAGCTCAGCCGATAAATTAAAGGTAATGGTGTCAAAATAACTACCGTGTAATGGCGTTAAATTCTTAGTATTTGCAGCATGCGCTAAAATATCAGCAAAACGGTGAATACGAGTCGCAATAGTTTTTAAGCCTTTTGGCCCGTGGTAAACAGCGTAAAACGCTGCCATGTTCGCTAACAATACTTGTGCAGTACAAATATTTGAGTTGGCTTTTTCGCGGCGAATATGTTGTTCACGGGTTTGCATCGCCATACGCAATGCATTATTACCACGAGCATCCTTCGATACCCCGATAATACGACCTGGTAATGAACGCTTATAGCTATCACTGGTAGTGAAGAACGCCGCGTGAGGACCACCGTAGCCCATTGGTACACCAAAACGTTGAGTAGAACCAATCACGGCATCTGCGCCTAATTCACCTGGTGCTTTTAATAACACTAAGCTCATGATATCGGCAGCAACAGCAACAATACCTTTGTTGTCATGTACCTTAGCTATGATATCCGAAATATCACGTACTTCACCCGTTGCACTTGGGTATTGTAATAAGGCACCAAATACATCGTGATTAACCACGTCGTCAGTTTCACCAACGATAATGTCAAAACCAAACATTTCTGCACGTTGTTTAACTACGTCAATGGTTTGTGGATAAGCATCTGATGAGATAAAAAACAAGTTTGATTTTTTGTTTTTCGACACGCGCTTAGCCAATGCCATCGCTTCAGCAGCTGCGGTTGCTTCATCTAATAACGAGGCAGACGCTAAGTCTAAACCTGTTAAGTCTAAACACATTTGTTGGTAGTTTAATAATGACTCTAATCGCCCTTGAGCAATTTCTGGTTGATAAGGCGTATATGCCGTGTACCAGCCTGGATTTTCCAAAACGTTACGCAAAATCACATTCGGCGTTAACGTGCCGTAATAACCTAAACCAATATAAGTTGTGTTCACTTTGTTTAAGCTGGCAACTGCTTTTAAGTCAGTTAACGCTTTAACTTCAGTTTTACTGTCTTCAATATTTGGAAGGTCTGCTAAGCGAATATCACTTGGCACGATTTCATTAATTAAGGCATCAACAGATTCCGCACCAATGTCATTTAACATCGCTTGAGTTTGTGCTTCGTCTGGACCAATGTGACGACGAATAAAGTCTTGAGTTTGCTCTAATTCATATAACGATTGAGTAGTCATATAACGTTTTACCTGATCAGTAAATAACTAAGGAAAATAAAAAGAAAGCCCCGAACTTAGGTTCAGGGCTTTTAACTATTTGTTAATCAACAATTAATCTTCATCAATTGAGTTTTCGTAACCTTCAGCATCTAATAATGCTTCAAGCTCGCTGGCATCATCCAATTTAATTTTGAACATCCAACCATCGCCATATGCGTCTGAGTTAACTAACTCAGGCGAGTCTTCTAAGTCTTCGTTTACTTCAACGATTTCACCAGAAACAGGAGCATAAATATCAGATGCAGCTTTTACTGACTCAGCTACGGCAACATCATCACCAGCACTTACACTTTCACCAACTTCTGGTAATTCAACAAAAACCATGTCGCCCAATAATTCTTGCGCATGTTCTGTAATACCAACAGTAACGATTCCGTCACCATCATTACGTACCCATTCATGCGAAGTTGCGTATCTTAATTCTGAAGGAATGTTGCTCATTTTTTTAGTTCCTAATGTTTATGTAATTTTTATAAAAATGGTTCAATGCCCTACTCAAATATTGACTATAGAGCATGTAAAAAATTAATCCAATTGGCTTTTGCCATTACGTACAAAGCTAGGCTTAACCACTTTAACTTTAACTAACTTTTTACGCATTTCAACTTCTACTTCATCACCCAATGCAACACTACGTGGTACACGCGCCATCGCAATTGAATGTTGTAACGTAGGTGAGAAAGTACCTGAGGTAATAACCCCTTCACCCGCGTCAGTAATAACTTTTAAACCTGAACGTAACACGCCTTTGTCGGTCATTACTAAACCAACAAGCTTAGCTTGGTCACCAGCTTCACGTTGCGCAGCTAATACGTCACGACCAATAAAATCACGATCACTTGGCTCCCATGCAATCGTCCACGCCATGTTTGCTGCTAATGGTGAAACCGTTTCGTCCATGTCTAAACCATAAAGGTTCATACCTGCCTCTAAACGTAAGGTATCACGCGCACCTAAACCACAAGGTTTAACGCCAGCATCTAATAACTGCTGCCATAAGTCTGCGGCTTGTTCTTGTGGTACAACGATTTCATAACCGTTCTCACCTGTGTAACCTGTGGTCGCGATAAATAATTCACCCGCTTGAACACCAAAGAATGGCTTCATACCATCAACGGCTTGTGTTTGCTCTGCCGATAAAATAGTGGCGACTTTTGCTTTGGCTTGTGGACCTTGTACCGCAATCATACCAAACTCAGGACGCTCGGTAATGGTGATATCAAAACCTTGTGCTTGCTTGTTCATCCACGCTAAATCTTTTTCACGTGTTGCTGAGTTAACCACTAAGCGATAATCTGTGTCGGTAAAGAAGTAGATGATCAAATCATCAATCACACCACCTTGTTCGTTACACATACCTGTGTATAACGCTTTACCAGCAACCGCTAATTTTTCAACGTCATTAATCACTAAGCGACGTAAATACGCTTTTGCATCTGTTCCTTTAACATCAACAATCGTCATGTGTGAAACATCGAACATGCCTGCATCGCCGCGAACAGCATGATGCTCTTCAATTTGTGAGCCATAATTGATCGGCATTTCCCAGCCATGAAAATCAACCATTTTTGCGCCAGCTTCTAAGTGCTTAGCATGTAATACGGTTTTATTTGTCATTATAAAATTTCCACTGTGATTGCTTAAATAGCCTTTATTGTAGGAAAAGGCCTAATGATTACAAAAGTTGTGCGCAATTATAGCGAGGAGATACCGTTGATTCAACAAATAAAAAAGCAACTTTCAAATTATAAACTAGCAATACTCAAATATAAAAATTAAATTCGGAAAAACCTTGTTTTATAAAATTTAAATTTATTTTGCTTTTCACAGCGCAAAAGCAACCAAACAAAATTGCCCGCAGCTAATGTCCTCCTAGCACCCACACTTCATATTTTTGTGGTTTTCCTGCTAAGCTAGATCAGGTATAAATGGTTTATTAACTATGATTTACTTAGTAAAGTTAGTATTTAATTAACAGGATTTATCTGATGAGTAATGTT
>JBNKXM010000247.1:0-4064 GCA_050300315.1 Thalassotalea sp.
GGAGAAAAATAGCAATATTTAACGTTTTAAATGTAACAAATATAATAGATGTAAATAACGTAGGATTTTTATTAAAAATTTCATAACCAGCGCAAATTACGTCTGCGCAGGACAATACAGTACTAGAAAGGTGTGGCAGACACTGTTAGAATTTGGCCAATTTTTTTTAAAGTATGAGATATATGAAAGATGGGCAGAGCTTACCAAAACCGTAAATTATCGATGGCCAAAACTGCAGGGCAAAAAACCAAACTCTACTCTAAATACGGTAAAGAAATTTACGTAATAGCTAAAAATGGTGGCGTTGATCCTGATGGTAACTTAACACTACGTCGCACCATTGAAAAAGCCAAAAAAGATCAGGTGCCTTCTCATGTTATTGAGAAAGCGATTGAGAAAGCAAAAGGGACTGGTGGTGAAGACTATGCAGAGGCACGTTACGAAGGTTTTGGTCCTGGTAACTGCATGGTGATCATTGACTGTTTAACCGATAATAGTAACCGAACAATCAAAGATGTTCGTCAATGTTTTACTAAAACACATTCAAAAATTGGTTCATCTGGCACTGTTTCTCATATGTTTGATCATCAAGCGGTATTCGCCTTTAAGGGTGAAGATGAAGATGGCGTATTAGAAAACTTAATGATGGCCGATATCGATGTTACAGATGTTGAATTAGAAGACGGCATCATTACCGTCCACGCACCACACACTGAATTTTTCAAAATAAAAACTGCATTTGCTGACAGCATGCCGGAATACGATTTAGAAGTAGAAGAAATTACTTGGGTACCTCAAACCTATATCGATATTACCGACGAAGATGATATTGCTAACTTCGAAAAATTTATAGCTATGCTAGAAGATTGTGAAGACGTACAAAACGTGTATCACAATGCTGAATTACCGCAAGAATAGTCCAATAAAAATATTATAAGCAATTGATAAAAAGCACTTTTTTAATAGGTGCTTTTTTCATTTTGCGCCCCCAATAAATGGATCAAATTCCATTCCTCTTTTTTCAAGCCAAAACACTAATTGCCTATTTTTTAACCTAGATCAATTTCTCAATCGATTAGCAAAAATTGCCCTTTAAAGCCATGCAATTGCACCTATATTAATGGTGTCACTCACTAATTCTAAGGAGAACATGATGAGCTTATTACCACGTGAACAATGGTTCGATATGGATAATTTCTTTGATAATTTCTTTAGTAGTAAACGCAATGATACCGACAAGAGCTTTTTTTCGCCTCGGGTCGATATTACCGATAAAGAAGATCATTACGAAATTCTTGCCGAATTACCTGGTGTGAAAAAAGAAGATGTGACCGTACAATTACATGATGGTGTACTGACCATTGAAGCAAAAACCTGTGAAGAAACTAAATCTGAAAAAGATAAAGTGATTCGCAAAGAACGGCGTTCAGGCTTTTTTAGCCGTAGTTTTACCGTTGGCAACAATGTCAGTGCAAATGATATTCATGCTAAATTTGAAGATGGCTTACTCAAACTCAGCGCACCAAAAGTCGTTGAAAAAGAGCAAGAAAAACGCCGTATCACCATTAATTAGAGAAAAAGTAACTGCTACTTAGTCCGAATGACTAAGTAGCAATTTTTCTAAAATTTGCCGACAATCATTAACTGACATCTGCTTAGGCACAGGATACTCATACTGGGCTTCTTGCACTGCGCGTTTGGCAATACTATCAATATCTTTTCTTTGTAATTCACTAAAGCCTTTTGGTATGTCAAGTTGTGCAGCTAATTGCTTGACCCAAGCGATAAAGGCTTTTGCCGCTGACATCTTATCTTGTTCACTGGGCGCTAATTCAAGCTGATAAGCAATTTCAGCATAGCTTAGATATGCCTTGTCGAACGAATAATCAAGAACATGTGGCAAGACTACAGCATTAGCTAAGCCATGCGGAATATGATAAATCCCGCCTAATTGATGAGCGATAGCATGGACATAACCAACCGAAGCACGAGTAAACGCAAGTCCTGCATAATAACTTGCTAACGCCATTTCGGCACGAGCTTCGATATTATTGCCATCTGAGGTAACTTTTGGCAAGTTGACTAGAATACGCTTCATCGCTTCGATGCCATATGCCTTAGTTTGCTTTGTGCTATGTAAGCCAATATAAGATTCAATAGCATGAGTTAATGCATCCATGCCAGTTTGCGCGGTGATTGCTTTAGGTAAGCCAAGCATTAACAATGGATCGAGTATCGCGACCTTAGGCACTAAACAAGGATCAACAACGGTAAACTTCTTTTGCCTGTCTGGATCAGTGATCACCGCAACAAGCGTTGCTTCTGAGCCTGTTCCCGCCGTGGTTGGTATTGCAATCACAGTCGGCAAGGTTTTGCGCACTTTAAAAAGCCCTGCCAATTTATCAATCGTCTTATTTTTGCACGCACTTGCGGTGATCGCTTTAGCACAATCAATCACTGAGCCGCCACCAAGCGCTATAACACTATCACATCCTGCAGTGAGGTAACGATTGGCCCCTTGATTAACCAATAATATAGTTGGATCTGGCGTGACGTCATCAAAAATAGCAACGTCCATACCAGCATTTTGTAATATGTCAGCGAGCTGGTCGGTAAAGCCTAATTTAGTTAGCATTTTGTCGCTAACTAGCAACGGCTTACAACAGCCTTGCGCGCTCAGTATTTCCGCGCTCTTGTTGAGCGTGTTTTCGCCAAAAACTAACTGAGGTAATGGAATAGCAACGAGTTTGTTAATAAAGCGACGGATAAAAATCACAAATTGATGAAGCACGCAAAACACCTGAGAAATAAACAGCATGCCTCATTAAACGGAGTTGCCATGCAAAAGTCAACTGGTCAAACCAATAGTAATTACTTGGCTAGCTTGTCGAGCATTGCATTAACCGCGGTTAAATGTTCAGGATTGTTATGACACATGCTTTGGAAAACCGCACAAATATCTAAGAAATCTGGCAGCTCTGTGCGTTGTGCCATTTTCATCAATCGTTTGGTTAAGCGAAGCGATGCGGTTGGTTTAGCTGCCATCTCACTCGC
Organism: Thalassotalea sp.; assembly: GCA_050300315.1. Lineage (GTDB taxonomy): Bacteria > Pseudomonadota > Gammaproteobacteria > Enterobacterales > Alteromonadaceae > JBNKXM01. The sequence goes on from JBNKXM010000247.1 coordinate 3,055, forward strand.
TAATGCTAATGCACGCGCCATTAACTGTTCAGGCTCTGCAATATCTAACACAATACCAAGTTGCTTGGCTTCGTGTGCCTCTATCACTCGCCCAGTAAAGGTGAGCTCTGCCGCTTGCTGATAACCAATTATTCTTTGCATAAACCAAGCGCCGCCATCACCAGGAATGATACCTAAATTAACAAAGGTTTCACCAAATTTAGCTTTAGTTGATGCAATACGAATATCACACATATTCGCAACATCAAACCCAGCGCCAATGGCAGGGCCATTAACTGCGGCGATCACCGGCACTTCACACTGATGTAATGCCAACGGAATACGTTGAATGCCTTCCCTATAGCGATTTTCTAGCTCAGCGAAGTCGCCGGCAAAATCACCGCTGCGCTCAGCCATATCTTTAATATTGCCACCTGACGAGAACGCCGAACCTGCGCCGGTAATAATGAGTACTGCCAGTGCTTTCGTTTTGTTGATCCAATTCACCGTTGCAACTATATCATCAGCAATTGATGTGCTGGTTAATGCATTACGCACGTCATGACGGTTAAACGTTAGTGTCGCTATATTATTATCAACCGTTAACAAACAGTCGTTTAGTGTAGGCATGGTCATGGTTATCATTCTCTTATTAAACCGTGATATCTTTAGCAACTTGCCAATACGCTTCTAACTCATCTAATGTGTGCTGTGAAAATGCGCGCTTTGATGCATTCACTTGTTGCTCTACTTGATGAAAACGTTTGGTAAACTTTTGATTCGCCTGTCGCAATAACGTTTCAGGATCTTGTTTTGCGTGTCGACATAAATTAACGACAGCAAACATTAGATCCCCTAGCTCTTCAGCTAACGCCTCTGGATTTTTATGCAGCTCGGCTTTAACTTCTTGTACTTCTTCTTCAACTTTTGCAAAGACATCATCAATGTGATGCCAGTCAAAACCGACATGAGCACATCGTTTTTGAATTTTTGCTGCTTGCGACAATGCCGGTAAGCTTTTTGGAATATCG
>JBNKXM010000248.1:0-4055 GCA_050300315.1 Thalassotalea sp.
GCAAATCCTTGATACTGATCATATTTACCTGAATGCCCTGGCGGTTCCACTCGAGCCGGCAACTTGGGTAGAATGCCGCCTTTATTTTCAAAATCAACGATATAGAAATTTCTATTGTCAACTAACAGATCTTTTTCCCATTGCTTCAATTTCTTTTGACTGCTGTTATAGCTGTTACGGTCAGCATTGGTAGCAGTGAACTTATCATGTTCATTGTAGAAATCTAATAGCTCTGGCTTGTCATGTGTTCTAACCCATTGACCTTTATTACGTAAATCAGAGATAAAGGTTGGTTTTTCATTGTCTAACGCGCGTTCCCATGCTTCTTCAACATCAGGGTTTTGGCTGTTTGGACGGTATAAATGAATGTTACCTAAAGCAATATCAACATGATCTGTAGTATAGAACCAACCACGCCAGAACCAATCTAAATCAACCGCAGAGGCGTCTTCCATGGTACGGAAAAAGTCAGCAGGCGTTGGACGTTTAAATTTCCAGCGTTGAGCATATTCTTTAAATGCAAAATCAAATAACTCACGACCCATCACGGTTTCGCGTAAAATGTTAAGCGCAGTTGCTGGCTTACCATAAGCGTTATTACCAAACTGTAAAATAGATTCAGAGTTGGTCATGATAGGCACTTGGTTTGTGCTTTTCATGTACTCGGTAATGTTAGCAGCGTGACCACGGCGAGACGGGTAGTTTTCTTCCCATGCTTGCTCGGCTAAGAATTGTAAGAAGGTGTTTAGACCTTCATCCATCCAAGTCCATTGACGCTCGTCTGAGTTAACGATCATTGGGAAGTAGTTATGACCTACTTCATGAATGATCACACCGATCAAGCCATATTTAGTGCGACGAGAGTAAGTTTTTTCTCCGGTTTTTTCGTCAAGTGTTGGACGAGGACCATTGAAAGTGATCATCGGGTATTCCATACCACCAACAGGACCATTTACCGAAATAGAGACTGGGTAAGGGTAGTCAAACGTATATTTGCTGTACTGCTCCATCGTATGAATAATGGCTTCAGTAGAATATTTCTCCCATAGCGGGTTACCTTCATTTGGATAGAAGGACATTGCCATAGTCGTTGATTTATTATGGTTATAACCTTGCGCATCCCAAATAAACTTGCGGCTTGATGCGAACGCGAAGTCACGAACATTTTTCGCTTTGAAATGCCATGTTTTGGTTTTATCAGCACGTGATTTTTCGTTGGCTAATGCTTCGTCAGGCGTTACGATAAGTACTGGTTTTTTAGCTGTTTTTGCTTTATCCAGTCTTTTACGTTGCTCTTTAGTTAATACTTTAGCCGCGTTTTGTAATTCACCTGTCGCAGCTACAATGTGATCTGCTGGTACTGTGATTTTCACGTCAAAGTTACCGAACTCTAAAGTAAACTCACCGCTACCAATAAATTGCTTGTTTTGCCATCCCATCACGTCGTAGTACGCAACGGCACGTGGGTACCAACCTGCAACTTCGTATAGATAGTTATCATCTTTTTCAAAATACTCATAGCCTGAACGGCCACCAAGTACTTTTTGTTCGTGTAACTGATAGTTCCACTCAACGTTAAACTTGATCCCTTTACCTGGTGCTAATGGTTCGTCTAAGTCGATACGTAGCATAGTATTGTTGATGGTGTAACGCATGCCGTTATTACTAGCATCAGTTACTTTAGTGATTTGATAACCACCATCAAATTTATCTGCTTCAACAACGCCACGCATACCGTTATAGGTAATTTTTTTGTTTGGTGCGCTACTCATGCCGTTAGTGATCGAATCACTTTTTAGACGGTTTTGATCTAGCTGTAACCAAATATAACGTAAGGTATCAGGTGAGTTATTGATATATTCCATTGACTCAGAACCCGTTAAACGTTGGGTTTTATCGTCAATGCTAATATTAATGTTGTAATTAACTTGTTGCTGCCAATATTGATGCCCAGGCGCACCTGATGCAGTTCTGTAGGTGTTTGGCGTTGGCAATAATTCATCTAGTTGGCGAAATTTATCTGTATTTATGGTGTTTTGTGCAGAAACACTACCAACGGTAGCAACGGCAACACACAATAAAACGGATTTTATAGATACTTTCATATATTTCCCGTGTTGTGGTGTTTTATATAATTTATGCAATTTTCTTATACCACAATATTCCTAGCCAGGTTAATAGTGGCAGAAGCTTAGTGCGACGAATGGTATAAAAACTAGGATTAGCGGTTTGTGTTATTGGCAGTTACTACAAGCACCATGTGCTTCAACAATTTGGTGGCTAATAACAAAGCCTTTGTTGGTTGCCATTTCTTTTAATGCCACGTCAAAATGATTTGATTGAATCTCTTCAACGTGACCACATTGATCGCAAATTAGTAGTTGTACCGGATGGCTACAATCGCTGAAATGGTGACACAAAACAAACGCATTGATCGACTCTATTTTGTGAACAAAACCTTGTTGCCCTAGAAAATCGAGTGCGCGATAAATGGTTGCTGGTTTGGCTGAAGGGTCGATGGCTTTGAGTTGATCTAATAATTCATAAGCCCCTATCGCACCAGATTGCTCGGTTAACAACTTAAACACTTGCTCCCGTGCCAAAGTGAATCTTGCGCCGCGTTTTTGACAAGTTATTTTGGCTTGCTCAAGTAAATTTTCAGGAGTCATAGTAGTTAAATCAAATAGTAAGCTAAGAATGCCTGCTTATGATATCAATATAACGGCTAAAGTTAAATATAGTGTTTTTTCAGCAGCTTTTATCCTAGTCATCACTAATTTGGAGTGCCTGTAAATAGGTCGTTCAAGTAAAAAGTAATGGAATTTATCAACCAATATTTTTTTGTTTAGCTTATTAAAACGCCGTATAATTGGCAAAAACATCAGTTGTTGTTTAACTGAATTCCATTTCATCTTAAGGCTTTTCTGTTAATTTTTATGATTTCACATAAACTCTCTGTTGCACCTATGCTCGATTGGACTGATCGTCACTGTCGTTATTTCTATCGTGTGATGTCAAAACATACGGTGTTATATACGGAAATGGTGACAACGGGCGCTATCTTGTTTGGTAAAGGGGATTATTTGTCCTTTAACAATGAAGAGCATCCTGTTGTTTTGCAGTTAGGTGGTAGTGATCCTAAGGCGATGACAGAATGCGCCAAAATTGCCGAGCAGCAAGGCTATGATGAAATTAACATAAATGTCGGTTGTCCGTCTGATCGCGTGCAAAATGGTCGTTTTGGTGCGTGTTTGATGGCAGAGCCTGAGCTTGTCGCGCAATGCGTGTCGTCAATGCAAGCGGCGGTTAATATTCCTATCACGGTAAAGTCACGTATTGGTATTGATGATCAAGACAGTTATGAGTTTTTACACCAGTTTATCGAAACGGTATCTCAAGCGGGTTGCCAACATTTTATTGTTCACGCACGCAAAGCGTGGTTGAGTGGCTTGAGTCCAAAGCAAAACCGTGAAGTGCCTCCACTCGATTATCAGCGTGTTTATCAAGTTAAGCGTGATTTCCCAGATATTGAGATATCTATCAATGGCGGTATCAAGTCTTTTGATGAAGTTGCCGAACATTTAACCCACATCGATGGTGTGATGATAGGTCGAGAAATTTATCAAAATCCTTATATGCTGGCGCAAGCCGATAGTTTGATTTGGGGAGATGATAAGTTAGTGATCAGCCGCGAACAAGTGATTGAGCAAATGCTTGATTATATCGATCAATATCTTGCAAATGGTGGTCGCGTTTGGCACGTGGTCAGACATATGTTGGGTTTGTGTAATGGTTTACCCGGTGCGCGACAATTTAGGCGTCATTTAAGTGAAAACTGTGCGGGTACTAGTGCCGATAGTTCAGTGTTAAAGCATGCATTTAGCTTGGTAGGGTAATGATTTTTACTCACTAATTGTGCCGAAAACGGGAAACTTCTTCCCGATTTCGGGATATCACCAGCAATCGTCAAGTTAACAAAAACGCGAGTGAGTTAGCAGATTGACCAGATCTTTGTTAATTTCACCACATTCTATTCTCTCAAAGATTTTCTTTGC
>JBNKXM010000249.1:0-4054 GCA_050300315.1 Thalassotalea sp.
CGACCAATGAATGTCTTGAGGAAACATCGTGAATTTTGAGCAACAAATAAAGCAGCATAAAGACTATTTTAATAGCCAGCGCACACATGATATTGCCTGGCGTAAACAGCAATTATTACAAATTAAAAAACTGGTCGAAGAAAATGAACAAGCCTGCTTAGATGCCCTCAAGCAAGATTTAGGTAAACCAACGGTTGAAGCATGGATCACTGAAGTCTCATATCTATCCGGTGATGTTGAACATGTGATAAAGCGACTTGATAAATGGGCTAAAAAACGCAAAGTAACCACGCCATTAATTGCGCAACCTGGCCGATCTTATATCAAGCCAGAGCCTCAGGGTACTGTACTTATCATTGGCGCATGGAACTATCCACTGCAACTTGTCCTTGCACCACTTGTTGCTGTTATTTCAGCAGGCAACTGTGCAGTATTGAAACCGTCTGAGCTTGCCCCAGCAACGTCAGCTCTATTAGCTAAGTTGGTGCCACAGTATTTAGACCCGCAAGCAGTTTCCGTTGTTGAAGGCGGTGTCGAAGAAACCACAGAATTATTAAAACAACGTTTTGATCATATTATGTACACAGGTAATGGTATGGTTGGTCGCATCGTTATGACAGCGGCCGCTAAACATCTTACCCCTGTCACCCTTGAATTAGGCGGAAAGAGCCCCGTTTATGTCGATAACAGTGCAGATCTAGCAATAACTGCACAACGTTTAGCATGGGGAAAATGGATGAATGCCGGACAAACCTGCATCGCACCCGATTATATTCTCACCGAAAAAGCCTTGATCCCAGATTTAGTTGCCGCATTAAAAAAACAAATCAATGCGATGTTTGGTGACGACATAAAAGCCAGTCAATATTATGGTCGTATTGTTAATCAGCGTCACACTGAACGTATTGCCTCGTATTTAACTTCAGGCGAAATCGTCTTCGGTGGCTCGGTAGATCTTGCAACAAATTACATCGAACCGACCATTATCGTCGATCCTGCAATTGATAGCCCATTAATGACAGACGAAATATTTGGTGCAATATTACCTATCATTTCTATTGACGACTTTGAACAGGCGAAACATTTTATTAAAGAGCGCGATAAACCTCTTTCTTCTTACATCTTTACTAAAAATCAAAATCAGATTGAAGATTGGGTGAATGAAATTAGCTCAGGTAGTCAATGTATCAATGACGTCATTATGTTTAATGCTGTACCAGATCTGCCGTTCGGCGGCGTAGGCCCAAGTGGCATGGGACAATATAGTGGTAAGGCCGGTTTTGATAACTTTAGTCACTTAAAGTCGGTATTAGCACGACCATTTATTAAAGATCTTCCGGTTAGGTTTGCGCCCTATAGCAAACTTAAATTTAAATTACTGCGTTTGATCCGTCATTTATAAAATGACATGACAATTAGCATAAAAAAAGCTGCACATTGCAGCTTTTTTACTATCTATTGCTAAGAGTTGTTGATCAAAGGAATGACAACAGTTCTTCATCAAGCTGCATTAATGACTTAGGATCAGCCATCATAGTGGCCGCATGGGATTTTATTCTTGGTAAAATACGTTCAAAATAAAATTCAGCCGTTTTAATTTTAGCGCGATAGAAATCTCTATTTTCAACGTCTCCCGCTAATTTTTCATACGCGGCTTGTGCCATTTGAGCCCAAAAATATGCCATGGTGATGTAACCCGAATACATCAAATAATCAACTGATGCTGAGCCAACAAAATCTCGATTATTTTTGGCTTTCATGGCGATACGCACTGAATATTGTTGCCAATTCGCCACCGCTTTACTCAACGGCCAAATAAATTTGTTCATTTGGCGTTTGTGAGGGTTACCAGAAATCATGCTCTTGTCTTTACAGAAACCTAAGATTTCCATGGTAAAGCTTTTTAATGATTTACCACGGCTTAATAAAATTTTACGTCCTAATAAATCTAACGCTTGTATACCCGTGGTGCCTTCATATAAGGTCGAAATACGGCTATCGCGAACAATTTGCTCCATCCCCCACTCTTTAATGTAGCCATGACCACCAAATACTTGCACACCTAAATTGGCACTTTCTAAGCCGACTTCGGTTAAAAATGCTTTTAAGATTGGTGTAATAAAACCTAAGCGATAATTAGCACGCTTAAGCTCTTTCTCATCTTTAGAGGTTTCTATGATATCAACCAGCTTTGACGCGTAATAAATCATCGCACGGCCACCTTCGGCAAAGGCTTTTTGCGTTAACAACATTTTACGAACGTCTGGGTGAACTATGATAGGGTCTGCTACTTTATCTGGTTGTTTAACACCTGTAAGTGAGCGCATAGATAATCGCTCTTTAGCATACGCTAAGGCATTTTGATAGGACAATTCAGCAGCGCAAACCCCTTGTAATGCAGTACCTACACGTGCGGTATTCATAAAGGTGAACATACATTCTAACCCTTTATTCTCAGGGCCAATCAATACCCCTTTAGCATTATCAAAATTAAGTACTGCAGTTACTGACGCTTTAATACCCATTTTATCTTCGATTGAACCACATGAAACCTGATTCTCTCCGATAATATTGCCCTCATCATCTACCGCCATTTTAGGCACAATAAACAATGAAATACCTTTAGTGCCTTCAGGAGCATTAGGTAAGCGAGCTAAGACGATATGGACAATGTTTTCTGTCATATCATGCTCACCCGCTGAGATGAATATTTTAGTGCCTGTTATCGAATAGCTACCATCGTCATTTGGTACCGCTTTTGTTTTAACTTGACCAAGGTCAGTACCACATTGCGGCTCGGTTAAACACATAGTGCCGGTCCAAGTACCTTCAGTTAATTTAGTTAGGTAAACTTGTTTTTGCTGTTCAGTACCGTGGACATCAATGGTATTCATCGCACCATGGCTCAACCCCGGGTACATCGCCCAAGACCAGTTTGCGGTTCCCATCATTTCTGATTTAACCATGCCTAGTGAAGACGGTAATCCCTGACCACCGTATTCTAGTCCATGCGACAATGCAGGCCAGCCACCCTCAACATACTGCTGATACGCTTCTTTAAAGCCTTTTGGCGTTGTGACTTTACCCTCGTTAAACGTACAACCTTCTTTATCACCACTTTGATTTAAAGGAAGTAGTTCATTTTCACTAAATTTAGCGCATTCTTGGAAAATAGCGTCAACCAGATCTGGAGTTGCTTCTTCAAATTCTGGATATTTTTCATAGTGTTTGTAAAAACCTAATACATCTTCAAATAAAAATTTTATATCTGTTATTGGTGCTTTATAACTCAGCATAGGTAAACTCCAAAATGGTACGACCTGTTGTAATGGTTTTTATACTATTGAAGATTGAAAACAAAATCAACTGGTCTAACCACTTTATTTTATTTATTTGATACTAGTATAGGTAAAACTTTACACTCGTCGCCACAACGCACGTGAAATCATGCGCACTTTAGTCGGCAACTTCATACGTTTTAAATTAGTGCTGATGATCCCTTGAGTAAAACGCGTTTTCTTTGAATAATCGATATTAACATCTAATACCACAGGTTGGTTTTGCTGTGCCAATGCCAACGCTTGCCCGATCTTTTCAGTGATTTGTGCATTATCGTCAATACGAAGATAATGACAGCCACTCGCTTCCACTAAGCCCTTTAATTTAACGTTAGGCAAAACTGTGCAGGTTTTTTTATTATAAGGAGTCGATTGTGCTTGAGATATTTGCGCTAACTCACCGTCATTGAACACGGTAAAAATTGCACCTATTTGTAAGTGAGCCGCGGTAAATAATTCCGTTTGGCTCATTAAAAACGCACCGTCTCCAATAATTCCCACCACCTGATGTTCAGGGTTGGCAAGCTTAGTACCGATCACCGCAGGGATCGCATAGCCCATACAATTAAAATCAGTCGGGCTAAAAAAATCAGGGAGTTACCTGTAAACCGGGATTTTGAAAAAACCATATGGAAGTTTCAGCGTATGGAGAGCATTTGCTTGCTACCTTTTGCAGGAGCCTTCTGGCCAGTGAATTGCAATACCGATGATGTTCT
>JBNKXM010000250.1:0-4054 GCA_050300315.1 Thalassotalea sp.
CATGTAGATAGTTCTCGTAGAGCCGTCAATCCATGTGACAGTACCGCTACCTTTTTTACTACCACACTTCATACCTATATGAATCTCGTTAAACTCCATAACCCCTCCTCAATATGCTAGTACATACAGCACAACCAATTAGATAGTTTTTAATTAGAATAGTTCAATATCTGTTCAGTGGTTGTCTGTAATTTATACACGAGCAACTTATTATAATGACAAAATATTAGAGATCTATAGCTTATTAAGGGGTAAATTCAATACCGAGTACTGTTTGCTTGCGAGCCCCCGTAACGGTAGGGATATTTCCATAGAATTTTTTGTCATATGCGAAACTTAGCCAGGCAAATGCCATCGCTTCAAATGCGTTATTATTCAGTTGTAGTGAATGAATGGTTTTTACAGAATGCTCGCTAAGTTCATGTTTTAAAAGCTTATAACTATAATTATTTTCAATTCCACCACCGCATAAATATACGATACTCTTCGGAGATAATTTATTGATTTCTTTGGCAATACTTTGTGCGCTCAGCATGGCTAATGTTGCTTGAATATCTTCAGGTGGCAGTGTCGAATCATGAGTATATTGTCGTAACCATGCCTCGTTAAAATATTCTCGGCCCGTGCTTTTTGGGGCAGGCAGTGCAAAATATTCATCAGTCAACATAGCTTGTAATAAATGTTGATTCACTGTGCCTTGTGCTGCCCAATCACCATTTTTATCGTAACGTTGACCAGTGTTTAGTAAGCACCACAAATCTAACAATGCATTTGCAGGTCCTGTGTCAAAGCCGATAATAGGGGCATTTTTGGCATGTGGCAAAAAGGTGATATTAGCAATACCGCCGAGGTTTACAATAAAGGTGTCTTGCGCCGTTTTTGAAAACAAATACTGATGAAAAGCAGGAACTAATGGAGCGCCTTGACCACCCAAGGCAATATCTTTTGTTCTAAAATCGCCAATTACCCGAATCTTGGTTAAGCAGGCAAGCGTTTGGCTACAACCGATTTGTAACGTATATGGGTAGGCTATTTTTTTGGTTATTACTGGACGGTGGCGAATGGTTTGACCATGATTCCCTATGGCAATAATATCTTCACAAGTGAGATTTTCTTGAGCAAGTAGTGCGTTTATTTGCTTTGCAAAATAGTGAGCCAATTCAACATCAAGTGTGCCCATTAGATCAATTTCATTGTTATTTGGGCTATAGAGCGCGGTAATTTTTTGCGACAAATTATCGCTATAAGGGCGATAATAATGGGCAACAAGCTCAGGCTGATTGGAAGAAAAATTGACTAACGCTAGGTCTACACCATCGGCACTGGTACCAGACATTAAACCGATATAGTATTTTCCTGTGGTCATTAGGGCGTTTGTTTACCTTCGTTTAACAAGGTGTTAAGCGCTAATCGAGAACCAGAAAGCTCAGTTAAACGTTGCTCTGCTAAACGTGCAAACGCTTGTTGATATTTTTTATCAATCGGTTTGGCATCAGGAAGTTTAACGGTTCTTGGGTTTCTATGAACGCCATTAACTAAAAATTCGTAATGTAAGTGTGGCGCTTCGGCAAGACCTGTGGCACCAACATAACCTATTACTTGTCCTTGTTTCACTTTTTGACCCGCTTTTACCGCTCGTTTAGTAAAATGTAAGTATTTCGTTTCGATATTATTACCGTGCTGAATAAAGACATAGTGACCATTAAATCGGTTATAACTTGATTTGAGCACTTTACCATTACCCGCCGCAACAACAGGGGTGCCTTTATTGGCTCTGTAATCCGTGCCTCGGTGGGCTTTCCAGCGTTTTTGAATTGGATGAAAACGCTTAGGCTTAAAATTGGAACTAATATATTTGAAGTTAACAGGCGCACGTAAAAACGCTTTTCTCATGCTTTTACCTTCTGGCGTGTAATATTCTCCATCGGTAAAGCGAATTGCTTGAAAAGGTTCATCTTGGTTAATAAATTCTGCCGCTAATATTTTACCTGTACCTATGTATTCGCCGTCTATGTATTTATTCTCATAGACAACATGGAAACTGTCACCTTTTCTAATATCGCTGGCAAAGTCGATATCCCAGCCAAAAATGTTGGCAAGGCTAATGATCTGGCCATCGTCTAATCCCGCTTCGATGCCGGCATTCCAAAAGTTAGATTTTATTACGCCGTGAGCAATCGATTCTCTCACTTCGACGGTTTTACTCTCTTTAAATGAGCGGTATTGATCACCTTCTAAATTGACATATAAGGTATCTGTTTTTGATAACGGATATTCTAATGCGGCTAATTGACCTGCACTGTTTTTGCCAATGCGCAAGGTGTCGCCAACGTTAAGTTTTTTCAATAATTGGCTGTCATCGCCTTTTGCTTGGCTTACTTGATACGTTGTTTGTGCACTGTAACCTAAGCGTTTAAATATTTTTGCGAGAGAATCACCACTTTTGACGTTAGCTGTTTGCCATTCTAATGATGCTTGGCTTGCTTGGTCAGTAGATGGATCTGATGAACTGCTTGTTGTTTGTTTTGCGTCATTAGCTAGTTCGGGTACTTGCAGTTGGTAACGTTTACCTATTTCCAATGAAGATTGTGCTAGTTGGCGGCTTGCCGTCGCCTTTTCTGATGGAATTAACAGCAATAACAGTATTACCAAGCTAGCCACAGACAGGACAATTCTGTGTTGTTTTGGTAAATGTATATAAATATTTTTTATATTATTCAAAATGTTACTGCCTGTACAACGGGTTTTAATACGACGACTATCGTTTACTATAACAAAATATTATGCAAGTAAACAATGTTAGGCTTTCCCCAGCAGCGCAAATTGCAGTAGAATTCGGCAATTAAATCATAATATAAGTCATGAAACTGGAGCAAAATCGATGTCAGATGTCAGCCAAGCGTTTGCCGAAATCAAACGTGGTAGTGATGAAATCTTGCTAGAAGATGAATTGTTAGAAAAGCTTAAGCAAGGTAAACCTCTTAAAATAAAGGCTGGGTTTGATCCTACGGCTCCCGATCTACATTTAGGTCATACGGTGCTAATTAATAAATTACGCCAGTTTCAACAGCTCGGCCATGAAGTGATTTTTCTGATCGGTGACTTCACCGGCATGATTGGTGACCCAACGGGTAAAAATGTAACACGTAAGCCATTAACTAAAGAAGATGTGCTAGCCAACGCTGAAACGTATAAAGAGCAAGTGTTTAAAATTTTAGATCCGGCAAAAACTCGTGTGGAATTTAACTCAACTTGGATGGAAAAACTAGGCGCTGCAGGCATGCTTAAATTAGCCTCTCGTCAAACCGTTGCTCGTATGATGGAGCGTGACGATTTTAAAAAGCGTTACAATAATGGTCAATCGATTGCGATTCATGAGTTTATGTATCCATTAGTACAGGGCTGGGATTCTGTTGCGCTTGAGGCTGATGTTGAATTAGGCGGTACCGATCAAAAGTTCAACTTATTGATGGGGCGTGAATTACAAAAGTCAGAAGGACAACGTCCGCAAACCGTGCTAATGATGCCATTGCTTGAAGGCTTAGACGGCGTACAGAAAATGTCTAAATCATTGGGCAATTATATTGGTATAACTGATAGTCCAAATGAGATGTTCGGTAAAGTAATGTCAATTTCAGATGAGCTGATGTGGCGCTATTTTGAATTACTTAGCTTTAAACCTATGGCGGAAATTGAAGGTTATAGGGCAAGTGTTGCCGAAGGCGCGAACCCACGAGATGTTAAAATTGCATTGGCGAAAGAATTAATTGAACGCTTCCATGATGAAGATGCTGCACAAGCGGCACATCAAGAGTTTATTAATCGCTTTCAAAAAGGCGCAGTACCAGATGATATGCCTGAGCTAACTATTAGCAGTGAAAATGGTGAAATTGCGATTGCAAATCTATTAAAAGAAGCTGAGCTTGTCGCAAGTACCTCTGAGGCAATGCGTATGATTAAGCAAGGCGCAGCGAAAATTGACGGCGAGAAAATTGCTGATAATAAGCTAGTGATTGTTAAAGGTTCAACTGCCGTTTATCAAGTAGGTAAGCGT
>JBNKXM010000251.1:0-4043 GCA_050300315.1 Thalassotalea sp.
TTTTGTTTTCACCACTTTAATGGAAAACAGCATATAGCTTGCCAGCACAGTAACCGCGCAGGCGAAAATATAGGTTAAAACATCGTTAGATAACAAGTCAGCAATGTAAGCACCAATTAATGCGCCACCGGCAATCATCACCATCAGCTGTTTTGCAATTGCCCAAGGAATATTATTATTTTTGTGATGAGCGAACGTTGCCGATGCAGACGTGAACATAATCGATGCCAACGAGGTAGCAATCGCTACAGGCATGACACTTTCTCCGGTAAAGCCGAGACTGGGTAATAAGTAAACTAAGGCGGGGACGATAACTAAACCGCCACCAATACCTAATAATCCTGCAAGAAAACCGGCAATACAGCCAAGTAATGCGCAGACAATAAATGTGCTAAAAAACATGGAATTTCCTAATGAGCACTACATACCAGCGCGAACAAATCCGCCTAGGTCTAATAACTCCAATTGTTCATTTAAGTAGCTATGTACTTGTTTTGCATTTGAAAATGTTAACGCTTGCTTTAAAATGGATTTTGCTTTTTTAAAGTCAACATGTCGTATCACCCATTTAATTCGAGCAATATTATGAGGGTTCATACTTAACTTATCATAGCCCATTGCCAGCAATAATAAAGCGCCAGCAGGCTCACTGGCCAGTTCACCACATAAACTCAAGTTCACCTGATATTTTTGTGATTCTTGCGCTATCATAGCCAGCGCCCTTAAAACTGCGGGGTGATAAGAACTGTATAAACTGGACACCCGGGCATTATTTCGATCAACCGCGAGTAAATATTGAGTGAGATCGTTACTGCCTACCGAAAAGAAATCGACTTTCTTCGCTAACTCTTCCATTTGGAAAATAACACTCGGCACTTCTATCATGATGCCAACTTTAGGCCGTGGTAACTTCTGCTTATCTGCTTGGTATAACTCTGATGATAATTCGTAATACGCTTGATTGATTAAACGCAGCGCATCATCCACTTCAGTAACGTTGGAGATCATAGGTAACATGATCGCTAAGTTATTTGTCTCAACATTCGCACGCATCATCGCGCGTACTTGCAACAAAAAGATTTCCGGATGATCTAATGTTATCCGTATGCCACGCCAGCCTAAAAAAGGATTATCTTCAACAATAGGAAAATAAGGTAACGACTTATCACCACCAACATCTCGCGTTCTCATGGTGACGGTTTTATCGGCAAACGCTTCCAATACCTGGCGATATAATACCGTTTGTTCAAGCTCTGACGGAAAATAGCTTTTATTCATAAACGGAATTTCGGTGCGATACAAGCCGATACCATTAGCGCCAGCATTCTTAGAATGTTCAAAACCTGATGATAAACCGGCATTCATATAAAGCTCGATTTGTTTGCCGTCTGGGGTTTGTGCTGGTAATAACTCGACTGAACGTACTTTCTCAACTAACGCACATTCTTCTGCGATTAAATGCTCATACTCGTGAATTAGCGCATCACTTGGTTCAACAAAAAGTTCGCCACTATAGCCATCAATAATACACAGTTGCTGATCAAGCTTACCAAGGGGGATACGTTCGATTCCCATAATAGCTGGCAATGCAAGCGCTCGCGCCAGTATCGCCGCATGAGAGTTATTAGAGCCTTGTAAAGAGACGATACCTTTTAAGCCTTGATGCTGATATTCAGCAACCATTGAAGCGGTAACATCTTCAGCAACTAGAATAAAACTTTCTGGCGTACGCTGTTCAACCGCATTTAACGCCTGTAAGTTAAACAATAGGCGATTACCTAAGTCTTTAATGTCGGAAGCTCGTTCTCTTAAGTAGCTATCTTCTAATCCCTCGAATTGCACAATATAGCTATCAATCACTAGCTTTAACGCACTTTCAGCTGTCCAGCCTTCAGCAATTTTTTCAGCGATTTCTTTACCTAAATTAGCCTTATCTAACAAATGCTTATACATTTCAAAAATGTCTAAGCTATTGTCAGCTATCAAGGATTCTAATTTCTGGGCTAATTGCTCATAATCAGCTCGGGTTGTGATGACAGCTTGTTCAAAACGCTGCTGTTGATGCTCAGCATCATCGCTTTCATCAATATCAATTTTTGTTAAATCGGCATTAGGTTGAACAATAAAGATTGGCGCCATCGCAACGCCCGATGAACCAGCAACACCTTGGAATGCCTTAGTCCACTGACTGTGGCCCTGCTGCTGAGCAATTAAGCTACTGCTAGTTTCAGCATTTGCCATTGAGGCCGCTATTTGCGCCGCCAGTGTCACTAAAAACGCTTCTTCATTTTCGTTAAAGAAACGGGCGCTTTCTTGCTGTATGGTTAACACACCTAAGACTTTGCGTTGATGAATGATCGGTGTGCCTAAAAAAGCATTAAGTGCTTCTTCTTTTACTTCTGGGGCATGAACAAAATGCGGGTGTAATTTGGCATTAGCTATGTTTAGTGGTTCTTCGCGCTGTCCAACTAAGCCAATCAATCCCTCGGTAAAACCTATTGTGGTTTGTCCCAATGAATCTTCCGCTAAGCCATCGGAGGCAACTAAAACGAAGTGTTGTTTTTGATGATCTGCCAGATAAACCGAACAACAATCAATTTTCATCACTTGTTTAATTTGGGTGACAATACGGCGCAAGGCGGTGTCTAGCTCGTTACCTTGGCTAAACTCTAAAACTATGCGTCGTAAACTGGTTAACATGACACCCCTTATTTAATAAAATCTCGCCCACATGTGCAGCGTTATAACATTGACCATACAGGAAAAAAAATAGCCCACAGATAAACGTGAGCCATTTGTATTGATCTCCCATTTAACAGTGGGACGAACACAGTAATAATCAATTACGTCGTTTGCGACGCTCTTGGCGGTGAGAAGGTAAACTACTTGCGATAAATTCCTTCATCACTTTGCGATAAACTTCGCGTTTAAAAGAGACCACTTGCCTTACTGGATACCAATAACTCACCCAACGCCAATCATCGAATTCAGGATGACTTGAATGTAATAAGTCTATCGCAGATTCTTTCGCCGTCAATTTCAACAAAAACCACTTTTGTTTTTGTCCTATACAAACAGGTTTACTGTCGTGCCTGATTAATCGTTTGGGTAATTTGTATCTTAGCCAATGTTTCGTTGAAGCAACGATTTTCACATGCTCAGGTTTTAAACCAACTTCCTCGTAGAGTTCCCGATACATGGTTTGCTCTGGTGTTTCTCCTTCGTCAACCCCTCCTTGAGGGTATTGCCAAGAATGTTGACCATAGCGTCTTGCCCAAAAAACTTGTCCCCTGTCATTGATTATTACTATGCCGACATTGGCTCGATAGCCTTCGGCATCTATCACAGGATTTCCTAAAAGATTTAACTATGCATTGATTCTTCCATAATCTCGTCTTGTGAGCAAATAAAAACTTTTATTGATAGTTTTCTGGAAACTTTTAATTAACATATCAACTGGTTATTTTAACTCGCTTTGGTAAAAACTCAGTAAGAATTACCACTTGCATCACTCATTCATGCACAGGATAATATTGTTTTTCTTATTGTTCATGTGTTTTTCTTGCTTGGCTTGACATACACTCTTTAATATAGAACTATCCATTGGTTGACATCATATATTGATCATATAGTTTTATTTGCTCCATAATTGTACTCCAAGAGATATATCAATGAATTCATTAGTCATTTAATCAAGTTGTCATTCAATACACCAAAATCCACTAGGGGCCTTGATGCACTTTCAATCTCCCCCTTTTTGGTGATTGATGACAAACCTTGATTAATGCTTACAAAAGATATTCAATAAGCCTTTTGAACTCATACATATAGAGTTATCTCCCCCTCACTATGTGCATATAGAATGGAATTCAATTTTGGCCTAAAATGCCATTTTGCACATTTTCAAGAAAACCCAAGAGAGCTCCCCCTATATGTATGCATCTGTGGGGTGCAACAAAAGTGTGTGTGAACATATAATATATGATGATCAGAGATCACAACAATTAAAGCAAGAGAAGCATATGTTCTGTCTATCAAAATTG
>JBNKXM010000252.1:0-4022 GCA_050300315.1 Thalassotalea sp.
AACGCGCCACCAATGCCATAAACACCAGCGATGTACACCGCTTGACCTCGATTTTGTTGGTTTGCTTGAAAATGCTGCTGTAAAAACTGAATGGACGCACTGTGATAGATACCAAAGCTTGCGGCATGAAGCAGCTGAGCAGCAAATAAAATCACGCCATGGCTGGCAAAACTTCCGGTTAAATACCAACGTATCGCGGTAACAAACAGGCTAAATGAGATCAACAGCCGAGCACCAAAAAACTTATATAAGCTGCCAGCAATAAAAAACACGCCAATTTCAGCCACAACACCTAAGCTAATAAAAAGACCTACGGCATAGTCAGGATAAGAGAAATCTCGTAAATATAACGCAAAAAAGCTGTAATACGGACCAAAGCTTATTTGTAATAACAACCCTGCGATAAAGAACAAGATAAAATTAATTGCGATAACTTTGCTCAACAACGAGCTGGATTCACTCACTTTGATTTGTCTTGCGCGCGGCTGCTTTAAGATAAAACTAGAAACGGCAAGCGCAAGTAACATCAACCAACCAATATAAGTGAATGCTTCAGCACTGTAACGACCAATGATCTCTCCCGCTAGAATAGCTAACACAATAAAGCCGACACTGCCCCATAAGCGGATCCGAGAATAAATCTTAGCGTCTCGACGAATTGACATCATGGTCATAACTTCTAGCTGAGGTAAAATCGCTGTCCAAAATAAGCTAAAAATTGCAAGAACAAAGGTGATAGGCCAATAGCCGTCAACCCAAAATAGCCAACTAAACGCAATCAATGCCAAGCTTGCGCCAAGCTGAATAATGGAAAGTTGCTTGCCGGATTTATCTGCAACCATAGCCCACATTGTTGGTCCGATGATTTTTGTTGCGGTGAAAATGGCTAAGATCTCTCCGATTTCACGCGAGTTAAAACCTCGACCATCGAGAAAGACCGACAAAAATGGGATCACTAAACCGAGCAAACTAAAGTAGCTAAAATAACTAAAGGACAGTTTAGTGAACAGAGGAGAACTCATCCGTTCTCCTTGATGAATAGACTATTTACAAATATCTGGCGTGACACAATGTACATCTGCATTTTGTGCGCGATGGCGAAGAAAATGATCCATTAAGGTTAACGCAAGCATCGCTTCAGCAATCGGTACCGCGCGAATCCCCACACAAGGATCGTGACGCCCTTTAGTGATCAAGTCGGTTGGTTTACCTTGAAGATCAACGGTTTTACCACTAACACCTATGCTTGATGTCGGCTTAAGCGCTAAATGCGCGACAATAGGTTGACCTGATGAAATGCCACCAAGCACACCACCCGCATGGTTTGAGCTAAAACCTTCAGGCGTTAATTCATCTCTGTGCTCGGAGCCTTTTTGATTAACCACAGCAAAACCATCGCCAATTTCAACGCCTTTAACCGCATTGATACTCATTAAGCCGTGAGCAATTTCAGCGTCTAATCGATCAAATATGGGTTCACCTAAGCCAACAGGAACGTTTTCGGCGACCACTGTCACCTTAGCGCCAATAGAGTCTTTCTCTTTAATGATGCCACGCAACAATTCATCTAATTGCGCAAGCTTGCTCTCGTCTGGGAAGAAAAATGGATTATTTTCGACAACATCCCAATCATAATGCTCAGCACTGACATCACCAATTTGGCTGACACAAGCGCGAATATTGATACCAAATTTTTCCGCAAGATATTTTTTAGCAACCGCACCTGCGGCGACGCGCATAGCAGTTTCACGCGCGGAAGAGCGACCACCACCTCGATAATCTCGAATGCCATATTTTTGCCAGTAGGTATAGTCAGCATGTCCTGGGCGAAAGCTATTAGCGATATTGCCGTAATCTTTCGAACGCTGGTCAGTATTTTCGATCATCAGGCCGATAGGTGTGCCTGTGGTTTTACCTTCAAACACCCCGGATAATATTTTAACTTGATCCGCTTCGCGGCGCGCTGTGGTATACCGTGAAGTGCCAGGACGTCGTCTATCAAGATCAACTTGTAAGTCTGCTTCACTAAGCGCTAAACCAGGAGGACAACCATCAATAATTGCGCCTAACCCTAAACCATGGCTTTCGCCAAATGATGTAACCGTAAATAATTTGCCAAACGTATTTCCCGACATGCTTAACTTTTCACTCGCTGATTAAATATTTCTTGATAGGTTGTTAATTGTTGCTTAGTTAGCACAAACACTCCATGCCCTCCTCGCTCAAAGGTTAGCCAAGTAAAGTCAACTTCTGGATATTCCGCTTCAATATGTACCTGAGAATTGCCCACTTCACACACTAACAGTCCATCGTCGGTTAAATGCTCGCTACTTTGTGCGAGAATTTTTCGCGTAATGTCTAAACCATCGACTCCGCTACCTAACCCCATTGCTGGTTCATGTGTAAACTCAACAGGTAAGCTATCAACATCTTCTTGGTCGACATAAGGAGGATTACTAACAATTAAATCATATTTTTGCCCAGAAACCCCAGAAAATACATCAGACTGAATTGGAATAACTTGTTCTGTTAAACCATGATTTTCAATATTGATCTGCGCAACGTTAAGCGCATCAACCGACAAGTCAACAGCGTCTACTTCTGCTTCTGGAAAATAATGTGCGCATGCAATCGCAATACAACCACTGCCCGTGCATAAATCTAAAATACGATGAACAGGTTTATTGTCAGCAATGATTGGCGAAAATCGTTTTTCGATCCATTCACCAATTGGCGAGCGCGGCACTAAGGTACGTTCATCAACATAAAATGGTAAGCCAGCAAACATTGCTTGGTTAATTAAATAAGCGGCGGGGATCTGCTCGGTGATGCGACGCTCAATAAGTTCAGCGATCGCCAACTTTTCATCAAGAGTGAGGCGACATGTCATGATGTGCTCGGTAAGCTGTGCCGGTAATGCCAAAGAAAACAACACTAAGGTTATTGCTTCGTCCCAGGCATTGTCATGACCATGACCAAAGAACAACTCAGCTCGATTAAATTCACTCGCGGCATAACGAATATAATCACCCACGGTATGCAGTTGCTGATCAACTGCTAAATTTTGATGAGTTTGCACTCAATAATCCTCACAATTTTTACCAAACTATGCTCGCGTTTTACTTGTTATTATCTAATGATGTTTTTAAACTGCGGCTATGAAATTCAAAGATGCCTTGTCTAAACAAGAAAAACAGCTATTTAAAGATGCCATTGGTAAGGTCAAACCTATGGTGCAGGACACCATACACCCACCGAAAAGAACCATCAAGCCCAAATCAAGTATCACCGAAGAAAAACAGGCCAAACAACTAGCAAGCTTCCATTTTTCTGATGAATATGAACCTATGCTGACTCAGCAAGGCCCAATGAAATATGTGCGCGATGGCAGTAATAGCTTCGAGGCTAAAAACCTTCGTCGTGGCGTTTATTCGCCAGATCTTATTCTCGATTTACACGGATTAGATCAACAACAAGCAAAAGCTGAAATTGCTGCGCTACTTTATGCCTGCCAAAAAGAACATGCGCAATGTCTATGTATTGTCCACGGACTAGGTAGCAGAATATTAAAAAATAAAGTGCCTCATTGGTTAGTACAACATCCCGATGTAATTGCGTTTCATCAAGCACCTTTAGAATGGGGAGGTGACGGCGCCCTACTCGTGCTGATGGACATTCACGACAAGTTTACTTTAAAAGACTAGCCTAATCGTCAACTCAACTCATAAGGTGAAATAAGTTTCACTAACGTGCCACGCATTTTTTCCACATCATAGTCAATTTGGGCAATTGCCGCGGTTTGAAAAATAGGAGACTGTTGATCAAAGGTTAGCTCGGCAACTAAATAGCTGACTAACGGCATGTGGGAGACAATCAATAAATTGTCGATATTTGGCTCGCTGATAGCATCTATATAGTCATGCACTTGCTTGGCACTGCCGGATGGCGTAATAAAACTTAGCGTACTAACAGAGGGCGACTGTTCTAATGCGTTAATTAATTGCGCTGCGGTTTGCTGTGCG
>JBNKXM010000253.1:0-4021 GCA_050300315.1 Thalassotalea sp.
CAGCCCTGCCGACAGGGCCGCAACCGATGCCATAACAAGTATTTTTTTCATTCATGGTCCTCCCAGTGCCGCAGGATTTCTTGGAACGGTCCTGCTTTGACAAAATGTTCGCCCGCGCGTCTGTTGGTCGACAAACGAAAAATGGCAAATAGATAACCTTAATCAAGGACGACATTACCAGAAAAACCAGATGCAGGAATATCTGCCAAACGACTGGCAGAGTTATCTGATTAGCAGAGGCTTTACTGATATGGTTGCTGACTGGCTTAGTGTTGTTCAAGGTAAAACAACTTCTGAGCAAAGACTTAATGATATTTTTGCCAGCCATCAATTATGTCAAGCTATTATTAATCAATTATCAACCAAGCAATAATCACTAATATGACGATAATTATCACAGACGATCGAAATGCAATTGATATAAAAAAACTGCAATCATTTTTAAAAACAACGATATGGCAAGCAGGTATTGGTCCGCAGACTTTGCAGCGAGCACTTGAAAATTCAATTTGTATTTCGGCCTTTTTTAACGATCAACAAGTGGGATTTACACGGGCAGTGTCTGATCATGCAACATTTTGTTGGCTGGATGATGTTTTCGTTGATAGTGAATTTCGAGGCCAAGGTATCGCCGACAAAATGTTAAAAGCAGTGGTAGGACATCCTGAATTATCAAGTGTGTCAAGCTGGTTTTTAGCATCGAGTAATCCTGTAGCAAGGCGTGTATTTTCACGATATGGCTTTGAACCCCTTGCTAGCCAACGTGCCGATAAATTGATGGCTCGTCCTAAGCAATATAATGAGGATTACAATTGTTAGTGATGCGTTATTTAATAGTACTTGAGACGTCCAATAAATTTTTATATCTAGATGAAATTTCTTTTTAATTTCACGGTTCTTATCAAGGTAGCGAATTAAAACGCTTTACTTTTTTGTTAAAAATCGGTAGTTTTCAAGGGAATTTTTGTTTAGAGAATTATATGGTTAGTCATTTGTTATTAAGAGCATGTGTGATTGCAACAATGTTAATTGCTTTTTTAGGGCAAGCATTGGCGTATGGCACTATGTCTTGCGATATGACAAATTCGATGAACAATCATCTCTCTAAAACACATTCAATGATGATGTCGAACAAGGACATGGATCATAGCATGATGGATCAATCTATGATGAATTCAGATTGCGCTGAGCAAGATGACGATTGTTGTCAGTCTGATTGCAAGTGTCCAACCAATGCTTGTACCTCAGTGAATTTTTTGACTTCTGAGATGGTTTCCACCCATATCGATCTGTTTATCGATAAAGTCTCTGATAGAGATATTATTATCCTTCAAGCAGAGCATAAATCTTTATTTCGCCCCCCCATTTTTGCCTAACACAGGATCAGTGCGTCTAAATTTTAAGTCGCATATTGTATAAAAATTCCCGTTGTATATTGTCTTTAACGTTTTTCGTTATTAGACCTATTCCAGCAGTACTGGAGGCAAAAATGTTATTAAATTATTTAAAAATTATCCTTGTGCTCGTCTTATCCATGATGAACCTAGTGGTTCATGCAAGCGAGACAAAACCGCTCATCCCTGAAGCGATTGAATTAACTGTTTATAAAACGCCATCGTGTGGCTGCTGCAAGAAGTGGATTGAACATATTGAACAGCACGGTATCGTCGCGCAGAGTAAAAATTTTCAATCGATTGGCTTAATCAAAGCAAAATATGGTATTGAGCCTAACTATCGTTCATGTCATACCGCTGTCAGTGCAAATGGCTTTGTCTTTGAGGGACACGTACCAGCAAAATTTATCGAGAAATTTTTAGCCGAACAGCATCTTAATGCCATAGGTTTATCTGTTCCAGCGATGCCAGTAGGAACTCCGGGGATGGAAGTTGGCAACCAATTCATGCCGTATCAAGTGTTATTGTTACGTCAAGATGGTACGAGTGACGTGTATGCCCAGGTAAATACGTATCAGGAGCAATTTTAATGTTCACCAGAAACGCAGTTAAACTATTGGCAGTGGCGATAATAGCATCGCTGCCAATGAAAGCCGTTATTGCAGCACAAGTTATTTCTTTGCATGAGGCCATTCGACAAGCACAACAAAATGACCCTTGGTTACATGGCAATCAGCTAAAACAACAGGCTGTTGTTGCAAAAAGCATCGCATCAGGCACGTTTGCCGATCCGAAAGTGTCACTAGGACTTGCCAATATGCCGATTGACTCTTGGGATTTTAATCAAGAAGCAATGACCCAATTTAAAGTGGGTGTCAGTCAAATGATGCCTCGTGGTGATTCATTAGCAATTAAGCAATCACAACTTAAGTTACAAGCCTCGGAATTTCCACTGATGCGTATCGACAGAAGTGCGAAAGTTGAAGTTATGGTCAGCCAAATGTGGTTAGACGCATATCTTGCACAAAAGAGCATTAAACTGATTGTTCAAGATAAAGTGTTATTTGAGCAAATGGTGGATGTCGCCAAGGCTAGTTATTCATCTGCTGTCGGTAAAACTCGCCAACAGGATGTAATTCGTGCTCAGCTTGAATTGGTTCAACTAGATGACAGGTTAACTGTTTGGCAACAGCAGTTGGAAACATCATTAGCCCAACTTAGTGAATGGTTATTTCCATATGATGCAAACGATGATGATTCGACGCGTTTTGCGCAGCAGTCGGTTGATTTCTCGGTCAGTGAACAATTACCTGCTATTCGATTAACATCAGCAAAATTACTTAAAAATTATCAGCATGCACAGCCCGAGCTAGCCAAGTTTCTAACTGATCACCCTGCGCTTCAAGCGATAGAGATTCAGCAGCAAGCCTCAGCAAAAAATATCGACCTTGCCAAAGAAAAATACAAACCTCAATGGGGCGTGAATGCCAGCTATGCGTATCGTGGTGATGCGAACAATGGCGCTGATAGAGCAGATTTTTTCTCGCTAGGGGTTACCTTTGATCTGCCATTATTTACTGACAATAAGCAAGATAAAGAAGTTGAAGCAAGCGTTGCGCAAGCTGGCGCGGTGAAAACCGAAAAATTATTGTTATTGAGAAAAATGATGGCACAAGTTGATAAAGAAATGCGTCAGCTTAACCGTTTATCAGAGCGACAAAATATCTATTCACAACAACTACTAAATCAAGCACATGAGCAAGCCGAAGCAGCATTGACTGCTTATACCAATGACGATGGTGATTTTGCTGAAGTGGTTAGGGCAAGAATCGCTGAACTAAATGCAAGGATCTCGGCTTTAAAAATTGATGTTGATGCATTAAAAACCGCCGCCCGTTTAAATTATTATTTCGTTTCGCGACCAAGTGAAACAACTGCCGTATCAGGAGAATAACCATGTCATCAACTAAAAATATTAGGTTAGCAATTGCAACAAGCTTAGCTGTTGGCGTGGCAGTGGGTGTAGTGTCTAGTAATTTGTTTACAGGGGGGGAACACGATGCAGAGCTTTCAAAACAGTCGGCACAAAAACAGCCTTTATATTGGGTTGCACCTATGGATGCAAATTATCGTCGTGATAAACCAGGCAAGTCACCGATGGGAATGGATCTGATCCCTGTATATCAAGAACAAGCCAGTGATGCTGGGCCAGGTACGGTAAAAATTGCCGCTCAGGTGGTTAATAATTTGGGGGTGAGAACGGCAAATGTTGAATTTAAATCGATAGATACCAGTATCACAACCGTTGGTTACGTGCAATATGACGAAAATAACTTAGTCCATATTCATCCGCGAGTAGAGGGCTGGATAGAAACGCTGCATGTTAAAGCAGCAGGTGATCCCGTTAAGCAAGGTCAACCGTTATATACACTATATTCACCTCAACTCGTTAATGCGCAAGAAGAATTTTTGATCGCCTTAAAACGGAAAAATACAGAATTAGTGACTGCGGCGAAAGCGCGTCTGGCTTCGTTGCAATTGTCTGCGGACTTTATTGCTAACTTGGAAAAAAGCAAAAAGGTAAAACAATCCATCACGTTTTATGCGCCTCAATCAGGCGTTGTTGA
>JBNKXM010000254.1:0-4008 GCA_050300315.1 Thalassotalea sp.
TGTGCGCTTTCTTATGTGTACCTAACCCTTGTGCTACTTTATTCATTTTCTTACATGTGTCATTTTTTAGTTTTGTTGGACTTTGTCTATAAATTTTTTAATAAATCTCAAAGACTTATTTATGCGTAATGAGAAACAACTATTTAGTCTCGATGTTAGCTGCATGCAACTACCATATTTTGACGCTTGCGCCATGGAAATATTAATGACACGGTCTTTCGAAGTTATTTCGTGTTCAAATTGGTGAATTTGTGCTTGGTAGGCAATTAATTTTTCTAATTTGTTATTCAGTGCTAACAGAGAAATAGGCTTGGCAAGAAAATCATCCGCGCCACACTCTAAACCTTTTAAAATCGCGTCTTCGGTCGCTAACCCTGAATACAACACAAAAGATGTAGCAACATTACCTAACGCGACTTTTTCCTTGATCCAGTCAGAGCCTTTGTCTTGACCAATATTTTCATCAACTAACGCGATATCAAACTGTTTAATATCAGAAATCAATGACTCAGCTCGAGGTAAGCTGTTGGCACAATAGACGACGAATTGTTGCTCTAATGCCTCGGCCAGTAACTCTAAGTAACAGGTATCATCATCAATAATTAGTAGTGTAGGTTTAGACATTATCACAGCTTCCTTTTATTTTATTCAATATACTTTCTATTAAAAATCATGTCCTTGAAAAGACTTTAGGTGACAAATTTCAAGCTCACTTAAAGCATAGTTAACTTTTAAAAAATTACCTAAAGACAAGATAAATAAAACGTTATTGTTAATAAAAGAGGCTTAGTACAGAGGGAATAGCGTAAAGTTAGCGAATGCAATTACCAATTAATTTTGCCATAGATAAGACGCTTCAACTTGCGTGCCACGCTCGCGATAATTGACCTCTTCACATAGACGAGTTATAAGCTCAATACCTCGTCCAGAGAACTTTTCACTGTCTTTTGTTTTACTTATATCCGCTTGAGTATATTGGCTACAGTCGAAACCATTACCACTGTCTTTGACTTTAACGATCACTTTGCCGCCGTTTTGTAATGGAAAATACCTCACCGAAATTTTTACAAAACCTGTTGTTAAATTTTTAAGTCGCTTTTCACGCTCACTATAATATTCAGCAAAACCTTCAGCATTGGCTTTAAGCTTAGAACTGAGTCCTAAAACACCGTGATCTAACGCGTTAACAAACAACTCTGTCAGTATGGTAAATAAACTTTGCCAATGCTCTGCATAGCCTTCGATTTCTTGAATTTGATTCATTGCCATAGGGATAGGATTCACCTGAGCCAAGCGTTTTCCGGTTAAACTCAACTCCCAGCGCCAGGCCGGTAATATGGTTGATTCATCAATCAGCCCAAACGAATTGTTTTCAACGTGATGACTAGCAATTAATTTTTGCTGCCATCCCTGACAAGGTAAATCAATTAACGAAATATCGTCTTCTTGCGGCATACTTTGACAAAACTCATTGACGCTATTAAGTACATATTGACTGATGTTATGATTTATTACCCCGTCAATCGCGGACTGCTCAAAACGCTCAAATCCAAACATCTCACCTTTTTCATTACGAGCTTCAACAATACCATCACTGATCAGCACCACGCGATCTGTATCTTCAATAGATATCACCTTTAATCCAACCTCAGGTAATAAATTTGGCAGCACACCTAACGGTGGATGAAATGAAGAGACTTTATGCTTTATTCTTCCGTCTTGGCTGAAAATATACGTATCAGGAAGGCCAGCATTAAAGATATAAGCCGATTCATCATGGCTAGAAACAGTCACCACACTCGCAGCAAGAAATAAGTCAGCGGGTAATAGTTGATATAGATGATTGTTAACTTGATTAATAACTTCGAGCGGTGAAAAACCTTTTTTCGTCATTGCCCGAAAGGTTTCGGCTAACGGAATAGCGCCAATTGATGATCGCAAACCATGTCCAGTGAAATCTCCTAACAAGACATTAATATCGCCGTTAGGGCTCAGTGCTGTAAGTTGAATATCACCACTAAACAATGCAGCCGCTTTTTTAACAATACCGATTTTATCAAGCGCATAATTTCGCGCTTCGATAACGCCAGACATTAGTTGCTCTGCTAATTCGGCATCTTTTTGTTGCTCTTGCTGGAGTTCTTTAATCTGGCTATATAAATCATTAATTCTTTGAATTGATTTAATTTTCGCTTTAAAAACATCGGGAGAAAATGGCCTTACTAAAATGCCATCACCACCCGCTTCAATGCTATCAATATACGCTTCGTCGCTATCTAAACTCGTGATAAAAATAAGCGGACAAAGGCTATTTTTATTCGATAAACTTTTAATTTTACGTGCAGCCTGATAACCATTCATCACAGGCATGTTAATATCCATTAACACTAAATCTGGCTGATGGTTAATGTATAATGCAACGCCACGAGCACCATCATTAGCGGTTAATACATCATAACCTTCTTCTTTGAGCAGTATAGCGAGCACCTTACACTGCATCGCAGAATCATCGACAACTAGCGCTAACTTACTCCGGATCTTACTATCACTTGCCATTAACTATTATCGCTCTATTGGCATTAAACGATGAAACTGAGCAATTTCTAAAATTTTATAAACCGCGTCATTTGGCTTCACAATTTTTAATGTGCCTGATAACTTTTCTACGTGATCCTTCAATAGTAAAATCATTCCTAATGCTGAACTATCCATATAAGAGGTTTTAGTTAAATCGATTACAACATTTACCCCAGATGTTGCGCAATCTATATAGGCATCCCTAAATTGCTGATGTAGCGAAAAATCAAAACGATCATCTATCGTAATTGATAACATGCTTTTATCTTCAGATTCATATTTTTTTAACGCCATAAGTATTCCTAATAAGTAAACGATTTAAAATAAGTCAATATCGCCTTCTGTCATTGAAACTTGCGATACACTTCGATTTTTATCATAAGACACTGTATTACTAATAATTTCTTCAAAGCCTAGTTTTAATTGTTCCAATTGTTGTAATAGATCATCATTACCATCGGCATTAACGGTTGAAACTTGATGCGCTAACTGGCGTAAATGATCGAAATTAGTAGTTAATGAATTTAATGATTGATAGGTTAAATCTTCAAATTGCAATAAACGTACAACGGTATCAACTGTATTACTGATCTTAGGCGTCAATTGCGCTAGATTTGCAACAACTTGATTACTTTGTTGATTCATCTCGCCAACTTTTTCCATCATAAGACGTACTTTATCTTTCGCCTCTAACGTGTAGGTCATATCGGCGGAAGCCATTGCTTTTACCGAATCTCTCAATTTTTGGATAATGATTTGTGCGGCACCAATTTCACTACGAATATCATTATTTAACTCAGTAGAATTTACCGACAATGATCTTACTTCGTTGGCTACAACTGCGAAACCTCTGCCCGCATCGCCGGCTCTAGCGGCTTCAATTGCGGCATTTAGTGCCAGTAAATTGGTCTGACTGGATAAGTTCTCAACTTGGGTTATTAAATTAAATATGCCATCAAATTGTTTAACCATTTCATCAGTAAAAGCCATAGTTTCTAAACTTTGCTTACTGGTGTTAACAATCACATCAACAAATTCTTCTAATGTTTTTCCTGAATCTTTAATAAATGATTCAAGTAAATTCATTGGATGGTCACTGTCGTTTTCATCATGGCAAACCACAAGATCAATGTTGTCTTTTTGTTCGATAGTTAAATTATTTAGGTACTTAAAATTATCCGAAATACCTGCAACAGCTTCTTGAACAATATGTTTAATTCGCTCTATCTCACCTTCTATAATCGTAACTTGCTGGGCAATTGCAGATTCTAGCTGTTCAAATACAGGACTTATGACATGTTCAAGCCGATGTTTATCGCTATCTTTGCTTGCGTTATCGTCACTCTCTATTTTGCTATTGCTAATAAACAACAGTAAAACGAAACAGATGGCGCAACAGAGCGCGGCTACTAACGAAATCACTTGAAAATA
>JBNKXM010000255.1:0-4008 GCA_050300315.1 Thalassotalea sp.
AAAATTGCTTGTTCTGATAATCAATAGTAGGGTAGAGCCATGAAAAATACTTATCAAGCACTTGTTTTCTTTGGACTAATCGGCTCATTCCTTGTTGGATGTGGTGGTGGCGGTGGTGAAAGTACGCCGCCAACAGCAGTGATCACGCCAACTGATGATACAACAACATCAACAGGCAATGACGATCAAACAACTGATGATACTGTTTGGCAAGATCCGGTAGAAGCTTCATTAGTCAGTGATCAATGGCAGCTGATTTGGCAAGACGAATTTGATCAAGAGAGCATCGATTTAACCAAATGGGGCTTTGAAGTAAACTGTTTTGGTGGTGGTAATGACGAACAACAGTGTTATACCGACCGAGAACAAAATGCCTTTATTGAGCAAGGGGTCTTAAAAATCGTTGCTCATAAAGAAGACTTTACCGGCCCTGCGGCGCAAGACGACGATCCAGCTTACAACCCTGCAAACACTCGTACCTTACCTTATACTTCGGCACGTTTACGCACCAAAAATAAGGCTGACTGGCAATACGGACGCTTTGAGATCCGCGCAAAATTACCGCAAGGACAAGGTACCTGGCCAGCGATTTGGATGTTACCAACTGATTGGGCATACGGCGGTTGGGCTGGCTCTGGTGAAATAGATATTATGGAAGCGGTCAATCTTAATGCAAACTCAGATGAAGCTGGTGCAGCCCAAGGACAAAAAGAAACGCGTGTTCATGGTACCTTGCATTACGGACGTGCCTGGCCAGAAAATGTCCATTCAGGGCAAGCATTTCATTTACCAGATGGGCTAAACCCTGCGGATGATTTTCATGTTTATGCGCTTGAATGGCAAGAAGGTGAGATCCGCTGGTATGTTGATGATATTCACTATGCAACCCAAACAGAAAACGGTTGGTACACACAATACATGAATGATCAAGGGCTGTTAGTTAACGGCACAGGTAGCGCACCATTTGATCAAAAATTTCATATGATCCTAAATTTTGCCGTCGGGGGCTCGTGGTCAGCAAACGTTAATGAAAAAGGTATTAATCATTTAGCATTTCCACAATCGTTTGAAATTGATTATGTTAGGGTGTACGAATGCTCAGTTTCGCCAAGTACAGGAGCCGGTTGTGAAACCTTAGGCGATGGTGCTGCGCAAGTTGAGGGTCATCAAGCTCCAACCTTGTAGCGGCGTATGATTAAACTATTTTTGAGTAGAGTTTGTTTAATGAAATTAAATCAAGTTATTGTTATTTTTGCTATTTTATCATTTAGCTCGGTTAATTTTGCTC
Source organism: Thalassotalea sp. (assembly GCA_050300315.1). GTDB lineage: Bacteria > Pseudomonadota > Gammaproteobacteria > Enterobacterales > Alteromonadaceae > JBNKXM01. The sequence goes on from JBNKXM010000255.1 coordinate 1,289, forward strand.
AGCAAACTCAACCCCAACAAAACGCTCAACAAATGGATAACAAATTTCAAGAAGTGGTTACTAAAGTAAATCAGTATTGCGGCGCATGTCATAAGGTGCCGCCTGCTGATGTTATGCCTAAAGCGTTTTGGCCAAGAGCGGTTGAGGCGATGGCAAATTTAGCTGAGCAGCGCATGGGACAAAAATTTATTCCTGAAGATGCGCAAAAAGATATCACCGCTTATTACTATGGTACCAGCCCAGAGCAGTTGCCGGTTCTACCTATTTACCCCGCAGAACCAAATCCATTGTTTTCGCCACGTATTATTGCTGAACGCTCACCAACCCCACTGGTGGTGAATGTCAATGCGGTGAAACTCTCAGGTGATGATCAAGTGCAATTTTTGCTCTGTGACGCCGAAAAAAATCAAGTGTCATTAATGAGCTTACGTGACAAGGTTTGGCAAGAAACTGTCATTGCTAATGTTAACGTACCGAGTCATACCGAAGTGCTAGATTATGATGGTGACGGCGATCAAGACATTATTATTGCGGCTTTAGGGCTGATTCCACCATCAGATGCTTTAGCGGGAAAAGTGCTGTTATTAAGACAAGACAAAGACGGAAAATACCACGAAGAAGTGCTGCTTGACGGCGTTGGTCGGATCACCGATGCACGTCCCGTGGACTTAGATAACGATGGTGATATCGATCTTGCGGTAGCAGTTTTTGGTGGCGGCAAAGTCGGTGAAATATCATGGCTTGAAAATTTAGGTAATGGCAAACACGTAAAGCACGATATTATCAGTGCGAGCGGCGCGTTAAATGTGTCTCTGGTTGATTTAAACCAAGATGGCAAAATGGATATTGTCAGTTTATTTGCCCAAGAATATGAAATGGTTTTAGGTTTGATCAATAAAGGTAATGGCAAATTTGAACAAGTCGCCTTGGCGGAAGCTCCGCACCCAATGTTTGGTTTTACTGGGATGCGTAGCGTTGATCTAGATGGCGATAATGATCAAGATCTTTTGTTTACCAATGGCGATGCCAATGATTTACAGATGGATCCAAAGCCTTATCATGGCGTGCAATGGCTGGAAAATAAAGGAAACTTAACGTTTGAGTATCACGATATTGGTCGCTTCTATGGCGCAGCGTCAGCGGTAGCTGGTGATTTAGACGGTGATGGTGACCTTGATATTGTTGCTGGCAGTTGGAATAACTTCTGGCAAGATAGCCAGCGTCAAAGCTTGGTTTGGTATGAAAATGACGGTAAGCAACACTTTACTCGTCATAATATTATCAGTCGCCCACAAAGTATTGTGTCGTTCGAATTAACCGATGTTACTCAAGACGGTCGCCTTGATATTGTTGCCGGTGTTTTTCGTATGGACTTGCTGATCGCACAAATGATGGGGCAACGTCATGTCAATAGTGATGAACCGCTAAAGGCGCGTATCGTTTTGCTGGAAAATAAAAAAATCTTATCATCTCAATAAGGATATTGTTTTATTAATATGAAAAAAAAATTGTTGCTTGCGATTGCTGGTGCTTGTTTGGTGAGCACGGCAAACGCCGAACATACCGTTAGCCAGTTAACGGACAACTCACCTACCGACGCTACACAGGCGCTCGAACACTTTACTATTACCGGCACACACCTTCCTGATACTAGTGAACAAGCGCGTATTGATAAAGTAACATTAACCGCCGACGATATCTCGGCGTTAGCGGTTAATAGTTTTGCCGATGTGCTACGCGGTTTACCTGGCGTCGATGTTTTTCAACAAGGTGGTGCGGCAGGATTAACGTTTTTATCGTTGCGCGGTGGTGATCCTAACTTTGTTGTCGTTATTATTGATGGCGTAAAAGTAAATGATCCGACTAACAGCCGAGGTGGTGCGTTTGATCTGGGGACGATAGATCCAGCGATGATCGAAAAAGTTGAGCTGTTTTATGGCAGCTTTTCTACTGTTTTTGGCAGTGATGCACTTGCTGGCGTGATTAATATTACTACCAAAGGCAGACAAGCCGATCGACTCGGTAGTATCGCGCTAAGTGTTGGCGACAATGACATGACGAGTGCGGCGCTTCATGTCGCCGCGCCAGTAATGGATGTCGCTGAATTTAGCATGACCGGCAGTTATCAAGACGGTGACGACAGCACCTTTGGTGAACGTTTTTTGCGCAAAGAGATCGTCGCGAGTGTCTCTTCGATAAATGAGCAAAATACGGTGTGGAAAGTGGCTGGCTTTTATGCGCAAGGCCATGGTCAAGCATTTCCTGAAGACAGCGGTGGCGAGCGTTTAGCGCTAATAGCTGAGCCAGAATCAAGACGCTTTAGCCAAAAAAATGTCTCTGCACAGCTTGAACATTTTTTAACTGATCGCTTCTCTGTTATGGTTAACGGCGCAAATTCAGAGCGCGATGAAACGATAGTAAATCCTGGCATAGCAACAGGTGTGCTTGATGGCGTGCCAGCAATTGATAGTCAGTCTCACTTTCAACGAAAAGATGTTAATCTTGTTGGGCGTTATCTCTGGTCAACACAGTTATCTGCAGCGTTTGGTGTGAGCTACGCCGATGAGCAAGGTGGCATGGACAGTATGCTTGATTTTGGTATGCCTGTTCCTGCTAATTATCAGTTAAGCAGAACATCAAAAGCGCTATTTGCGGAAACTGGTATCGATATTTTGCCTCAGTTAACACTAACCGCAGGCATACGTTATGATCAAACGAAA
>JBNKXM010000256.1:0-4006 GCA_050300315.1 Thalassotalea sp.
AACGTACGCTAATGGCCCGCAGCAAGGTCAAGCCTATACGGGTGCTAATCTAATGCGCATTCATACCTTTGATGTTGAAATGAGCAACTTAGATTTTATGGTAAATGATTTAAAAATAACCAAGTCATTTGAAAATACCGACATTACCTTTGGTTACTATAAATCACTGCAAAACATTGAACAATCTTGGTTGTGGAACTCTTATTTATCCGAAGTAAAGGGTCATAATGCTGCACTTGTTAATGTCTCAGCGGCTGACGGCACAAGTTATTCTGATAATGGTTTAATCGCCTATGGCGTGCCAGCTTGGGGTAACTGTTGTACCAGAAACTATGATTTACAATATGATGTTAGCGCACCTTATCTATCAATTAATTCAAGCTTTGATAAATGGGTATTTGATGCCAGTGTTCGCCACGATAGTGGTAAAGCGACAGGTAGTTACGCTGGCGCGGTACAATCGCAAATTGATATGAACAGAGATGGCGTGATTTCGGTACCTGAGATGAGCGTATCATCGGTAAATAATGCCGCTGCCTCTATTGTTGATTACGATTGGAGCTATACTTCGTACTCTATTGGTGCGAACTACATGTTAAACAAAGACTTAGCTGTTTTTGGTCGCGTTAGTCACGGGGGCACCGCTAATGCTGATCGTTTAGCATTTGGTAAAATTGCCGCTGACGGCTCAGTTGCTAAGCAAGATGCCGTTGATGAAGTTGATCAATATGAAGTGGGCGTAAAATACCGTAACGACAACCTTTCAGTATTTGCGACTGGTTTCTTTGCAGAAACTGAAGAGCAAAACTTCGAAGCTACTAGTCAGAAATTCTTTGATCGAGTATATGAATCTAAAGGTATTGAATTAGAAAGTGTTTATTACATTGGTGATTTTGATATTCGCGGTAACTTCACGTGGACCGATGCTGAGATCACTAAAGATGGCTTAAATTCAGCGTCAGTGGGTAACACGCCTCGAAGACAAGCAGATTTTGTTTATTCATTAATCACTCGCTATAACTTTGAAAAAGGCTCGGTTGGTCTTAGCTTGATTGGCACCACAGAAGCTTATGCCCAAGATGGCGGCGATCAAAGTGCTGATGATGTGCTTAAGTTTGACGGTTACACGCAAGTTAACGCATTTGCCCAATACTACCTATCAGATACCTTTAGCGTTTCATTAAACGTTAACAATTTATTTGATGAAGTGGGTATCACAGAAGCTGAAGAAGGTAACATTCCTGCCAGTGATATTATTCGTGCAAGAACCATCAACGGTAGAACCAGTAGTATTACCCTAAAATACGAATTTTAATCTGTAACAGCAACAAAACTAAAAAGCCCATTTTTATGGGCTTTTTTAAAGGTGAAATTATGCAATCATTACTCAGTTATGGCGAAGTGTTAGTCGATCTATTGCCTAATTCTGCCGATAACAGCAGCTATAGTCCGTTAGCTGGCGGCGCGCCAGCGAATGTTGCAGTAGCCTATGCTAAACTCGGCGGCTCTGCTTATTTTGCAGGTGGTATTAGCGAAGACAATTTCGGCGCTATGTTGATGCAACAGCTCGCGCTTGAAGGTGTGAACACTCGCTATGTCGAAATAGTCAAAGACGCCAATACCGCAATGGTATTAGTGAGTTTAGACCCAATGGGTGAACGTTCATTTAACTTCTATCGTCATAATAGCGCCGACACCAAATATACCAAAAAACACATTGATGAAATTGACTGGCAAGAGCTCAAGGTTTTTCATTATTGCTCAAATACCTTAACCAATGAGCAGATGTATGCCGATACCCTTTACGCCATCGATAATGCCAAAACACATGACACAGTGATCAGTTTTGATGTTAACTTGCGCCAACAGCTTTGGCAGGATGTAACTCAGCTACCTGATAGAGTTGAAGCGTGCATTAGCATCAGCGACATCGTCAAACTAAGTAGAGATGAAGCCATTTACTTAGCAAACGCTAGACAGCTTGAGATAACAAGCTATTGCAATTATCTGCTTTCACTCGGCGCAAAACTTATCTTAGTAACCGATGGTGCAAATGCCGTACAAATTATCACTCATAATGATGCTCAACTGATCAAAGTACCGCAAATTACAGCCGTTGATACTACGGCCGCTGGTGACAGTTTTATTGCTGGCTTTTTGTTTTACTTAATGCAATCGATGCAAAGTAACGAACAAACGTTTGCTAACGCGATCACACAACCTGAAATGATGTCATCAGCGGTACTGTTTGCTGCTAAATGTGGTGCTTTTACCTGTCAGAAAAAAGGCGCGTTTACTGCACTACCGTCATTAACCGATCTATCTGCTTAAACTACCCCGTTTTATCTAGGACCACTATGCAACCAAGAGAACAACTTAAAAGCTGGCAACAGTTAACTCAACATGCACAGCACATGAAAGAACAGCATATGAGGGATTTATTTGCCAAAGATGATCAACGCTTTAATAAATTCTCAGTAAAACTGCCTTCAATACTGTTAGATTATTCTAAAAATGCCATCACAGAAGAAACGATGTCGTTACTTACTGAATTAGCAACAGAATGTGAAATCGTAAAATGGCGGGAAAAAATGTTCGCCGGTGATCGCATAAATAGCACCGAAGAACGCGCTGTATTGCACACTGCCTTAAGAAATCGTTCAAAAGAGCCGATTTTTCTCGATGGTAAAAATATCAAGCTAGATATTAAACATACCTTAGCGCAAATAAAGAAATTAAGTGAAGGCATTCGCAGTGGCGCCTGGAAAGGCTATTCGGGCGAACGCATCACAGACATAGTCAATATTGGTGTTGGCGGCTCAAATCTTGGCCCGCAAATGGTAACTGAGGCATTAAAACGATTCAGTGATAACAGCGTAAACGTGCACTATGTGTCGAATGTTGACGGTAACCAAATTGCCGAAGTACTGCGACCATTATCGCCGAAAAATGTCCTGTTTATTGTTTCCAGTAAAACTTTCACGACCACTGAAACCATGCTTAATGCCAAAACCGCGATTAAATGGCTAACCGCTTCTTCGTTTGATGAAACGGCAATAGCGCAACATTTTATCGCCGTTACCGCCAATAAAAACAACGCCATTGAGTTTGGTATCCTAGCAGAAAACATCTTTGCCATGTGGGATTGGGTTGGCGGACGTTTTTCGTTATGGTCAGCTATTGGATTACCGATCGCTATTAACTTAGGTTATGAGCACTTTATAGCATTACTAGAGGGAGCTTATGATATCGACTGCCACTTTCGCTATACCGAACTATCACAAAATATTCCTGTGATATTAGCGCTATTAAGCGTGTGGAATTGCACGTTTCTAGGTGCTCAATCACAAGCTATCTTACCGTACGATCAATCTTTGCATATGTTATCTGCTTATTTACAACAGGCAGAAATGGAAAGTAATGGAAAATCGGTGAATTGGCATGGTGAAGCAATCAACTACCCTACCGTTCCCTCTATTTGGGGAGAATTAGGTATTAATGGTCAACACGCGTTTTACCAATATCTGCATCAAAGCAATAATATAGTCCCCGCTGATTTTATCGGTTCGGTGACCAGCGTTACGCCGATTAAAGGCCACCATGAAACCTTAATGTCGAATTTTTTCGCACAAACGCAAGCATTAATGCAAGGAGTTGACGAGCAACAAGTCAGAGAAGATTTGATCGCCAAAGGACGAACGCCTGACTATATCGACAAAGTTGCGCCCCATAAGGTGCACAAAGGTAATCGTCCAACCAACACCTTATTAATGAACAAAATATCGCCGTATACCTTAGGTAGTTTAATTGCGATCTACGAGCATAAAATATTTGTTCAAGGCATTATTTTACAAATATGCTCATTTGACCAATGGGGCGTGGAACTCGGTAAAGGGTTAGCTTCAAAAATTGAAAAAGAGCTAACGGAACAGAATATTAGTTTTGAGCACGACAGTTCAACTGCGGGCTTAATCGCATACTATAAAAATAATAGATAAACAGTTTC
>JBNKXM010000257.1:0-4003 GCA_050300315.1 Thalassotalea sp.
ATTAAAGACCTTACGCTCTGGGTTATTCAACGCGTTATTGATGACTTATGCGCTTGGCAAGATGACCAAATACAAGTGGCAATTAACCTCTCCGCGCAAGATATTATGTCTGAGGATATTTTAGCCACTATTATCTCGGCGTTAGCAGAAAAACGGCTAGCTACCAGCCGACTGTCATTTGAGATCACTGAAAGCGATATTATGACTGAGCCAGAAAAGGCGATTGAACAACTTCATAAATTCACTGAACTTGGTTTTACCTTGTCGATTGACGATTTTGGTACTGGCCATTCATCGCTTACCTATATTAAAGATTTTCCGGTATCAGAGTTAAAGATTGATAAAAGTTTTATTCTCAGACTCGATGAAAGCACAGATGATCAGACGATAGTTAATTCAATTATCTCACTTGCGGCTAATTTTAATTTGTTAGTGATTGCTGAAGGTGTTGAAAATCAAGCGTCGCTTAATATGTTAAAAGCTATGGGATGTCATTATATTCAAGGCTATTTTATTAGCAGGCCAATGCCGGCAAGCGACGTAATGCCTTGGCTAACCAACTTTCATCAACAAAAGGTTAAATATGAAGATTAACTCTTGTCGCAGTTTGTTATTCGTCCTTGGTGGTGCCTTACTCTTAGCTACAGAAGTAGCCGCAGGTGAAGGTAAATTACTTGCTACCTCAGGTATTACGCAAATAGAAGGTGCTGGAGGTGGAGGGATTGTGCCATGGGCCACTATTGCAGGTTATGGCTCTCAAGATGAAATATCTGCATCAGCATTTTATACCCAGGCGAATTTAGACGATTTCCGTTTGCACGTATTGGGAGCTAATATCGGGATTTATGATCGTCTTGAGCTTAGCGTCGCTAAACAGACGTTTGATCTTACGACCTTAGGTGGCGACATTGAGCAAAACGTGTATGGCGCAAAACTAAGGTTATACGGTGATGTGGTCTATTCACACTGGCCCCAGCTAAGTTTTGGTGTGCAACATAAGGTATTAAATGACGGTACTATTGCTAATTTACTGGGCGCGGATAACCATAACAGCAATACTGACTTTTACCTTGCCGCGACTAAAGTTCATCTTGGTTTAGTCGCAGGTTTTAATGCGGTTTGGAACGTAACTGCTCGTTGGTCAAATGCAAATGAAACTGGGTTACTAGGATATGGTTCACATCATGATGCAGATCAGCAATTATTGATTGAAGCATCAGCAGGAATTTTATTGTCTCGCCATTGGGCAATTGGCGTTGAATATCGAGAGAAACCAGATAATCTCAATTTACAAGAAGATGACTGGTATGACGCTTTTGTGGCATATCTTCCGAATAAAAACTTTAGTATGACGATAGCGTGGGCAAAGCTTGGCACCATTGCCGGTGCTAAAGATCAAGATGGACTATTTTTGACGATGACAGGAAAATTATGGTGATTTTAAGAACAATAATCGTGATTACCGCGTTATCATTAGCAAGTTGCGCGAGCCAACACACGACACTTTACGACAAGATTGGTGGCCAAAAAACCATTACTCAAGTTGTCGGTTACTTTATCGATGAAATTCAATTTAATGCCAGTATTTTCAAGTATTTTGAAGAAACAGATGTCGACCGATTTCGAGAAAAATTAACCGAGCATTTGTGTGTGGTTACTGGTGGTCCATGCCAATATAGTGGCGATTCAATGCAGCAAGTACATGAAGGCATGCAAATAACAGAAACTGATTTTAACATAACGGTTGATTTGCTGATTAATGCAATGAACAAAGCACAGATTTCACATCAAGATCAAAATCGAATTTTACAGCAACTTGCTCAACTGCGCGGCGAGATCATTTATTTATAATGATCAGCGCCACTCGGTGCCCGTTTGAATTGTGAGCAAAACCCAGATTATTTCCACCAGTAGAATAATCAAGCGCAACACTTAACGATAGTTGTATATTCCAGCTAGATAATAGCGATTTGAACACATTTTACTGATGACTATTACTGGTTAAAAACGCTGGTTATTCAGTTGGTTAATAAAGTCTTTTTCTTCTAATGCTTGATCAGTACAAGCGGCTAATAAGTTCGCGGATAGCTGATAAACAATATCTTGATAGCCAAATTCACTTTGCTCTCCAGCATGTTTTAATACAAAACTGAGGCTTTCATTTGCCTGTTTAGTTACAGCGCTTAGTAGCGTGTTATTTTGACAAACCTGACGAAACAGCAGTTGTTCAAAGTCTTGCTGATATTTTAAAGCTCCATTGTTACTGTTGTTAGTTTGTTGCACTGCTTTTTGTGCTTGCTCATATCGCGGTTTTAACTGTTGTTTTTGTACTTTAAGCTGTTTGAGCTGTGCTTGATTATCGCTGATCATCTTTTCCAGCGTGGCGCGATCTTCAGTACTGGCTAATGAATTATTTAAGGACGTTAGTTTACGCTCTATGCTGTAAATTTGATGAGAGAGGTGTTTAGCTTGCACGCGAAGCTGGGTAAATTCATCCTTAGCTTGCTTATTCTGAGCATTGTTTTGAGTATTGTTTTGAGCGCTGTTTGCAGTGTCGGTAATGATCCCATTTGAGGAAAGCGCTGAGTTGGTAAACCATTGATTGAGCGGTACAGTGTAATCGATAACAAAAACGCCACCTATGTTTTTGATGTAATGATAGTCAACGCCATTAATCAGTGTTGAATGTTGATTTTGATATGCTTGTTGCATGTCGATTATGTTTGCTGATAGCTCTCTAAACGTGCGATGTAGTGACTGTTGGACGTTGTTCGCTTGGGCACTAATTGATAGCAACAGGCAAGATATGGATAAGTATAAACGCATGGAATACCTCAGTTAAAAAACGTCCCTGTTTATTAAAAAAATGGAAAGTGCTTGATTAACTATTTTTTAAATTGATCAACCAGTTTTGCCATTGACCTTCGTATAACGCAGCCCAGTTAGACAGCTCATTTTGATAGTCTTGCCAATTAGCATTGCGGGTTAAACTTCTTAATAAATCAATATCGTTAATGTTGTTTTCAAACATAAAGCGGACACCTAAATAACCCCAACGGTAAATCTCGTCAGTTGAGTTGTTATAGTTGGTATTAAATACTTCACTTAAGCTGCGGTTATTTCCACCGCTAGCGATTAATGCCACGGCGTCGCTATTACTGTCTTTAAGTGAAATATATTCTGCAAGTCCTTCACTCCACCAAACTGTATTCGTCGGGTAGTCAGAAAAATTTCCTTTTAAGTCAAAACGTCCGTCTAAATAGTGAACGTATTCGTGTTGTAAGTTCCAAATCGAAAATTCAGGGCGTAACCAGTCTGCCTCGTGAGCGTAAAAGCTCGCTTGGTTGTCAGGGTTAGTTGCGTCACCTTCTAAGTACATGCCACCGTTGTTGGTATTGATACCAAACAATCGAGAGCCATAGCGGTTATAGTTTTGATAATCGTCAAAAACTACCATCAGCAAATCATCATTAAGATCATTATCTACCGGTAACCATTGAGTAGAGAGGCTTTGGTGGAAGTAGTCTTCTTGTAAGCTAAGCAAACCACACGACTGTTCAAATTGCTCAACGGTCATATCTTGTGCTCTAAATTTTAGTGTACTGCTACACGTGTGTGTGTAAGGCAGGATATTTTCTACCGTAGGTTTTCCTTTTGCTTGGGTTGCGTTAGAAGCAATCAATAGGGTTAACCCGCAAAGTAGTGTGACATTTTTTCTGTATAACATGATCATTCCTCAGTTAATTTTATTGTTGTTATTGCCAGATGAAATTGTTCTGACTGCTTACAGATAACATAAAATTAACAAAGGATCCAATATATTGTATACAAAATCAGCGGTGTGTTTTTAAGAATGCTAAACACGTTTTTGGTCAATTCTTTTTTTTCGCGGTGTTAATTGGATAATTTTTTGGTAGCTAGGTGCGCTAATATTGGCAATAAAGGTAAAGATAACTTGTTAACAAATAAGCTAAAATATGAGGTGAAAGTTGAATTTAAAATG
>JBNKXM010000258.1:0-3997 GCA_050300315.1 Thalassotalea sp.
AAAGTATGACGAGATTGAACAAAATATTGTGCAAATTGATAAGCTAATTTCTTCCGATCCAGATGTTTTACCGTACCAAACTGTTGTAGATTTATCGCGCCGAGTAATTAAAAATCGCGAGCTCTACGACAATAATACGCTCGCCAAAGTATTCATTTTATTGGCGGATAGCGCAGTCAATAAAGGTGATTTGTCAAAAGCAATGCAATTTGCTCAAGATGGTGAGTCTTTACTTGGCATTGAGCCAACGTTGCGGTTATCCTTATTATTGAAGATAGCTTCCGGTTATTATTTTAAGGGTAAGTACCATGATGCTAATATTATCGCCGATAAAGCGGTCACGATAGCAAAGGCGCTTAATCAACCGGTTGAGTTAATCAAAGCGTTAGGGTATCGAGCGGTAACTTATGCGGTTATTGCCAAACATCAAGAAGCCTTTGTCGATTTGCAACAAGTGCAACGTTTGTTGACTGAGTATGATGAAGTGAATGACCGCATCACATTGCTCAATATCATTGCCAGTGCTAATTTTTATCTCGGTTCATACAAAACGGCTCTGGCACTTTATAGCAAAGTATTAAAGCTTAGATTTGACTTAGATAAGAAGCAGAACTTAGATCAAACCTATTATAATATTGCTCGCTGTTATTTAAAGTTGGAGCAGTTTGATGATGCATTTCACGCGGCGGATGGCGCACTGAAGTATGCTAAAGAAAAAGATGCGCCAATACGTATGGCTTATGCTCAGTCAGCGATGGGACAAGTGCTTATCAAGCAAAACAACTTTAGCGAAGCTATCGCTTTACTACAAAATGCATTACAGGTATTTCAAGGTGAAAATATCTCCCAACCGTATTTAATGACGTTGTTAAACTTGGCTAAAGCAGCCAAAGCTGATGGTCAACAAACGGCGTTTTATCACTATCTACAACAAGCTGAAAAAGTAATTGCCACCGTTGAGTTAACGCAGGAGCAAATCGAATTCTATTTATTGTTGTCTGAAATGTATCAGCAGCAAGAAAATTATCTTGTTGCGAACCAAGCCCTTAATACCTATTTAGTTTTGTTTAATCGCTTTAACCATGCCGACCAACATGCTGTTGATGTATTAGATCCAAATGAAATCGCCAGTGAAAAGAGTCGGCAATTATCACTGAAACTGGCAGCAGAAACTGAGTTAGAAAACCAATTTAAACAAAAGTATCAAAGTCAATATGATGTCATTGTTGCTCTCGCCGTTGTTGTGGTGTTAATGATGATTTTACTGCTGTTTCAAGCCTATAGAATGAGAGTGCTTAGATTAAACCAGCAATATGACGAAATCGAAAAACCGACAGATTTTATCGCCACACCTTCGCAAACCAAAAGCTTTTATCAACATCATTATAAAATGGCGAGGAAGTTTGAATATCCATTGGTTGTTGGCTATTTTTCCATTGATAACTGGCAAGAACTTGAATTTCAGTTCAGTAAAAGAGTGGCTGAAGAAGTATCTCGTACCATAGCTATGCTGGTTAATGAACACAGTAGTGAATTTGATCAGGTTGGTTTGATCAATAATGGTGAATATTTGTTTTTATCTCCGTATCAAACACCGGAGCAGCTCAAGAAAACCTTTGAACGTTTAACTAAGGCATTAAAAGTACAGTTTTTCGCTAATTTAGGTGAGTTTTCCTTGAAAGTCAGTTACGATTGCCAAGCACCAAATGTTCAAGATATTGATCCATACATTTTTTTATCTAGGCTAAGCGAATCAACGCGAGCCGAATATAGTAGTTATAAATCTTAGGGTTAACAATGATTTTTAGTTTATCTATTATTGCCATTTTTGTTGCAGTCAGCGTTTATTTTTATTTTCGCGCCGAAAATTTATATCGTCAGCTTTTAATTGCTAAAAAAGAAGTGACTACGGTTAAGAAAGAAAGCAAATTAATGATTGATGCATTCGCTAAGTTAGCGAAAAAAAATGAAGAGTCGGTACGAACCAGAGCAAAGCGGCTACAAAGTTTGGCTAACGAAGATAAAACATTAGCCTTGTTGCATCCGTTAATTAATAACTATGCGATGATTTTTCGAGAAAGCTTGAAAGGAAAAGGTAATTTTCATCCTATCGCGCAAAAATGTTGTGAAAATTATAAGAGTGGTGGTTATACCTTGTTAACCAATTATATCGCCAAACACAAAGATGCCCAGCTCAAGCGTTTTTGGTCAAGTAACAATATTGGTGGCTTTGTCTCATTTGTTGATACGGTATTGGTCGAACTTGAAACAAGCTATCTAACCGTTGGGCAAGACAAGCAAGCTAAGAAGTAGTTATAGCGCAGAAAATCTTATTGCTGCGCTTTTTTCTTTAAAATATCCCGTAAGCTTTCAACCCCTTTGCGTGCAGATTGTTGCTTATGTTCTTGGCTTTTCTTCGTTTGAGTGATTTCCCAGTTGAGATCATCTTGCGGCAATTCATATAAAAATCGACTAACTTCGGTACGTGCTACTTCACCATATTGGCGACGCTCCCTCGCATAAGTAAAAATGAGCTCGCGTTGCGCACGGGTCACACCAACATATGCAAGGCGACGTTCTTCTTCAACATTACCTTCATCAATACTGGTTTGGTGAGGCAATAAGCCTTCTTCCATGCCGATCAGAAAAACATAGGGAAACTCTAAGCCTTTCGATGCGTGTAACGTCATCAGTTGCACTTGATCAGAGAACTCTTCTTCTTCATTGCGCTCCATCATGTCGCGTAATGTTAAGCGCGTCACTATTTGTGGTAGCGTCATTGGCTCTTCATCATCTGAACCTTCGAGCATTTGAGTGACCCAGCTAAACAGTTCAGTGACATTTTTCATACGCATCTCTGCAGCTTTTGCGCTCGGAGAGGTATCGTAGAGCCAATCTTCGTAATTGATTTCACGGATCATCGAACGCAGCACCGCGGCGGTATCACCACGTTCGGCATTGTCGGCAGTTTCGACCAACCAGCGGGTGAACGCTTGCATTCTCGCTAAGCCTCTACCGGTTAAATGTTGTTCAAGTCCTAATTCAAAGCTGGCAGCAAACATACTGATTTGTCGCATATTGGCATAGCTCCCCAGTTTTTCGAGCGTAGCCGGGCCAAGTTCTCGGCGCGGAACGTTAACAATGCGCAAAAATGCATTGTCATCATCAGGATTGACCAATACCCGTAAATACGCCATAACGTCTTTGATTTCTGAGCGCGAGAAAAATGAGGTGCCGCCACTGATTTTGTAGGGAATGCGGTTAGTCATTAGCGCTTTTTCAAGCAAGCGCGATTGGTGGTTACCGCGATATAAGATCGCATAGTCTTTATAGTGACTGCGATTTAAAAAACGATGGCCAATCAACTCACCAACCACACGTTCGACTTCATGCTCTTCATTTTTCGCCTGCACGACACGCAGTTCAACGCCGTAATCTAGCTCACTAAACAGGGCTTTATCATAAACGTGAGGATTATTGGCAATAAGAATATTGGCACATTTTAGAATTCGTCCACTGGAGCGATAATTTTGCTCTAGTTTGATCAGTTTCAACGAAGGAAAATCTTGGCCTAACAGCACTAAGTTTTGTGGTTTAGCTCCACGCCATGAATAGATCGATTGGTCGTCATCCCCTACCACGGTTAAACGACCACGCTCACCGGTAATGAGCTTAACTAATTCATATTGGCTGGTGTTGGTATCCTGATATTCATCCACTAGCATATAGCGAATTTTATTGCGCCAGCGTTCGCGAACTTCAGGGTAATTTTTCAATAATAAAGTCGGTATTAAAATCAGATCATCAAAATCAAGCGCGTTATAGGCCTTCATATGCTGATGATAGCGTTGATAAAATTCGGCATAGAGTGCAGTATCGGCATCACCAGCTAATTTGAGCGCAGCATCAGGCAATAACAAGTCATTTTTCCAGTTGGAAATCATGTTTTGCAGCTTGTTCAGCAGATCTTTATCGCCGTCAAGCTCTTCACTGGTGA
>JBNKXM010000259.1:0-3977 GCA_050300315.1 Thalassotalea sp.
GATCATTGCTGCGTGCCAACAAGCAGAACAAGGACAAGTGGTTTCAGCGGTTAATTTTAATTCACCAGGACAAGTTGTTATTGCCGGTAATAAAGAAGCGGTTGAACGAGCAGGCGAGTTATGCAAATCGGCGGGCGCTAAACGCGTGTTACCGCTACCTGTTAGTGTGCCGTCACATTGTGCCTTAATGAAAGATGCTGCCGAGCAATTGGCTGAACAATTTAATCAGGTAACCTTCAATCAACCGTCAATTCCTGTGGTTAATAATGTTGACGTTGCGGTAGAAAATGAAATTGACAGTATAAAAAATGCGTTAGTCAGACAGCTATACAGCCCAGTGCGTTGGACTGAAACCATAGAAAAACTAGCACAGCAAGGTATTGAAAACGCACTTGAAATCGGCCCAGGTAAAGTATTACAAGGTTTAGTTAAGCGCATCGATAAATCAATGACATGTATTTCGGTTAATGATCTAGACTCATTAGCTAAAGCAAAAGAATTAATTCAATAGGATAAGTTATGTTTACATTAGAAGGCCAAGTTGCCTTAGTTACTGGGGCAAGTCGCGGTATAGGTAAGGCCATTGCACAGCAATTACAATCGTTAGGTGCTACGGTAGTTGGTACCGCGACATCTGAGCATGGCGCAGAGAAAATTAGTGAATATCTCGGTCAAGGGCAAGGTTTAGTCTTAAATGTGACGAGTGACGAGTCAATTGCTAGCTTGTTTGAAACAATCAAAGATAATTTTGGTGGTGTTGACATTTTAGTCAATAACGCAGGTATTACGCGTGATAACTTGTTTATGCGCATGAAAGATGAAGAATGGAACGATATTATCGACACCAACTTATCTTCGGTATTTAAGCTGAGCAAAGCGGTTATTCGTACTATGATGAAGACCAAAAATGGTCGTATTATTAACATTGGCTCTGTTGTTGGCACTATGGGCAATGCTGGTCAAGTAAACTATGCAACAGCTAAGGCGGGTTTAATTGGTTTTACTAAGTCATTAGCACGAGAAGTTGCTTCTCGTGGTATTACGGTTAATACGGTTGCACCAGGCTTTATTGACACGGATATGACACAAACCTTAACGGATGAGCAAAAAGAAGGTATATTCTCTCAAGTGCCTGCTAATCGTTTAGGTAAACCCGAAGAGATTGCCAACGCTGTAGCGTTTTTAGCATCAGATTGTGCTGCTTATATTACGGGCGAAACATTGCATGTAAATGGCGGTATGTATATGGTTTAACAAATATTGCATTTTAATGTTAATATCTTGAAAAATCATGACAATTAAGCATAATATATAAACTGTTTACAGGTTAGACCAGCATAAAAAGCAAAATTAGAAGCTTGCAAGGAAAGCTGTAGACGAATACACTACACGCAATTTTGAAAAATTGTATTTTCTAGTAAAGGAAAAAAAATGAGTACTATCGAAGAACGCGTAAAAAAAATTACTGTTGAGCAATTAGGTGTAAGCGAAGATGAAGTGAAAAACGAAGCTTCTTTCGTTGACGACTTAGGCGCAGATTCTCTAGATACAGTAGAATTAGTAATGGCGTTAGAAGAAGAATTTGATACAGAAATTCCTGATGAAGAAGCGGAAAAGATCACAACTGTTCAAGCAGCTATTGATTACGTTACTGCTAACCAGTAATAATCGCGCTTATTAAGAATTTTTCAGGCGGTATTTCACCGCCTGATTTGTTTCTGCTATTTAATTATTAGTAGAGATCGCTACAGTTATTTAATCACAGTACATACCAATCTGTATAAAGAGAATGGTATCCCTTTTCAAGTTCAACTCTACGGAGGCAACTCTTCAAATGCGACGTGTTGTAGTTACCGGTTATGGTATGCTTTCCCCCTTAGGCAATGACGCTGAATCTACTTGGCAGAATTTATTAGCGGGTAAAAGTGGTATTGATACCATCAATCATTTCGATGTGAGCAATTTCCCGACAAAGTTTGCTGGCTTAGTGAAAAATTTTGACCCTGAGCTGTACGGCATTGCTAAAAAAGATTGCAAAAAAATGGATATCTTTATCCAATATGGATTAGCTGCAGGTATTCAAGCATTTAATCATTCAGGTTTAGAAGTGACAGAGCAAAATGCTTCCCGTATTGGTGTTGCAGTTGGTTCAGGTATTGGTGGTTTATCACTTATTGAAGAAAATCATAGTAAATACCTTAATGGTGGCGTCCGTAAATTGTCGCCATTTTTCTGTCCATCAACGATACTAAATATGGCCGCAGGGCATTTGTCGATAAAATTAGGTCTTCGTGGTCCTAACATCGCAATCGTTACCGCTTGTACCTCAGGGGTTCACAATATTGGTCATGCTGCTCGCATGATTGCCCATGGTGATGCCGATGCGATGTTAGCTGGTGGAACGGAAAAAGCTTCTACTGAACTTGGTATCGGTGGTTTCTGTGCTGCTCGTGCATTATCGACACGCAATGATGATCCTCAAGCGGCTAGTCGTCCTTGGGATAAAGACCGCGATGGTTTCGTGTTAAGTGATGGCGCCGGTATTGTTGTCATTGAAGAATACGAACATGCTAAAGCACGTGGTGCTACTATTTATGCGGAAATTGTCGGTTTTGGTATGAGTGGTGATGCTTACCATATGACGTCGCCACCAGAAGATGGTGCGGGCGCTGCATTAGCGATGGCAAACGCATTACGTGACGCTAACCTTGATGTTAGCAAAGTTGGCTATATTAACGCCCATGGCACATCGACACAGGCAGGTGACAAAGCTGAAACCAGCGCTGTTAAGTCGGTATTTGGTGACTACGCATATAAAACCATGGTTGGTTCAACAAAATCAATGACCGGACATTTGCTCGGTGCTGCTGGTGCAGTCGAAGCTATTTTTACTGTGCAGTCATTATTTAACAATCAAGTGGCGCCTACCATTAATTTAGAGCAACCAGATGATGGCTGTGATCTTGATTATATCCAAGGAAGTGCCAGAGATGTTAAGTTAGAATATGCCTTGTGTAATTCATTTGGTTTTGGCGGTACTAATGGTTCATTAGTATTTAAAAAAGTGTAATTTAATAAATTTTAGTAAAAGCGCTTGAAAGTCAATAAATAAGCCTGAATACTGTCACAGTATTCAGGCTTTTAGCTATGTAATATAGTAGATAACTCATCGAGTTTTTAAGCATAGGTTTTTTAAGAGTAAATATAACGATGGACTATTGCGCCGTAAACGGCGAACCAACTCCTAGCATAGCAATCAATGATAGGGCACTGGCATACGGAGATGGCATTTTTACCACAGCTAAAGTGGTCAATGGTCAAGTGGAGTTTTTTAACGCTCATATTGAGCGGTTAACGCATGGTTGCGCGTATTTAGGCATCAATGTCGATCACGAGTCGCTTATCAATGAAATTAATCAGGCCGTTGTTGGGATTAATTTAGCCGTGCTTAAAGTGATCATCTCCGCAGGAAGCGGTGGGCGTGGTTATTCTCGACAAGGTATTGGTCAATCGCAGCGCATAGTGATGATTCATCCTTTTCCTAAGCACTATTTTCATTGGGCCAAACATGGCATTGCAGTTGAGTCTAGTCCATTACGTTTAGGGTTAAATCCGTTATTAAAGGGACTAAAGCACTTAAATCGCCTTGAACAAGTGTTGATCAGAGCGGATTTAGATAAACGCCAATGCGAAGATGTTATCGTCGCAGATATAAATGATCATATTATTGAATCGAGTTGCGCCAATGTTTTTTGGCTAAAAGATGATGTTATTTATACGCCGGAGTTATCTAGTGCAGGGGTATTGGGGATTTATCGGCAACAGCTTTTGACATTCGATAGCGATATTCAAACGGTCAGTTGTAAACTGAATGCATTACCTGCGATAGATGCGATGTTTATTTGTAATAGCGTTATGGGCATAGTTCCTGTGCATAGTTACCATAAAACATTATTAGATATTGCACCCGTAGTCGC
>JBNKXM010000260.1:0-3945 GCA_050300315.1 Thalassotalea sp.
ACATTAGTTTTCCATACCGCTTCTACCTTTGTCAGTAAACTCGGCAAGTCATTAGTGTTATAAGTTAAGCTCGCCACCCTAAACCGACTCGGCGTGAGTTTATAAACACTTGCTCTAATGCCAAATTTAATCGAGCGAAAATATAAATTTGGAATGACGCCGACAATGGTCAAATGATGTTTTCTAAACGCAAGCGTTTTGCCTATCGCTTCTTCTGCCGATTTAAAGCCAAGTTTCGTTAACGCAGATTCGTTTAAAATAGCACTCGCCTTGCCAATCCTGTCTTCGCCGTCTGGCACTTCTAGATATGTGTCTGAGCCATAAGCACGATCAAATAATCGCCCAGCAATCGGTTTCACTTGATACGCTTCAAAAAAGCCATAATCCATATCATGATAATTAATTAATTCAGGCTCATTAGCGCTGCCACCAGCATGGGGTTCTAATAATTTAAAGAAGTCATTATTTTCATGATCTTGTGTTGGCGCTTCTGATGAATAAACCACTGAGCTGATTTCTGGAATATTAAGCAGTTCTTGTTTGAGGCTAGCTAAACTATCCCCCGCGGCATCAATATTTAAAATAAGCTTGTTATCACTTTGATAACCCACATCAATCGAGTTAGCAAACATCGTTTGCCCATAAACCACAAGTGTTGCGATTACTAAAACGATCGAGGTAGAAAATTGGAAAATAACCAAGACTGTTCTTAATTTAACAGAGCTAGCAGACTCAGAACTCTTACTCGATTTTAAAATATGCCCAGGTAAAAAACGCGACAAATAAATTGCAGGATAAGTACCTGCAGCAATACCAACAATTAGCGCCAGTAACATCATAGAGACCACCAAAACTGGCGATTCCAATAGATTTAGCGACAAGTCTTTACCTAGCACTTGGTTATATAACGGCAATACTAACTCAACCGCGACCAAGGCAAATAGTAACGCGATAAACACAATAGCAATTGCCTCAGATAAAAACTGAATGGCCACTTGTGCTCTGGTAGCACCAAGCACTTTGCGCATCGCTACTTCTTTAGCGCGTTTACTCGCTTTCGCCGTTGATAAGTTCATAAAATTAATACAAGCGATCACCAGAACTAAGCCGGCAACAACGATGAAGGTATTGATCATGTTAATGTCCCCCATTGGCGTTAAATCCCCCATGTTACCGGCATCTTTTTTCGCGTTTAGGTGTAGATCAGTGACTAACATCAATTTTTGATTCGCAAAATCAGTAACTTGCTTACCATTTGCTTTATCGCCTAAAAATTGTTTCACCATTTCCACTAATGGACTTTCATTATTCATCCAGTAATTAATGCGTTGCTGGGCACTTTCCAGTGTTACACCCGATTTAAGCTTAAAATAGGTATACACATTTAAACTGGTCCACGAATGCAGCGTACCATCGTTTTCACCAAACAACGCTGGTTGCAGATACAACAACATATCAGTATTTAAATGAGTGTTGTCCGGTAGATCCGCTAACACGCCAGTTATCACCACATCAGCTGGTTCCTGCCCAACACAACACAGTGTTAAGGTTTCACCTATCACATCAGCTTTGCCAAAATACTTTAAGGCTAGCTCCTCAGTGATAATAAAATCCATCGGCTTGTTAAATGAGATCTCTTTTGAACCATAAATAAATGGCAAGTCAAAGACATCAAAAAAACTGCCATCAACCATAGTCGCGTCTTCTGGAAATACGTCTTCATTTTGACGCACCGTGATACCAAATTGAATAAAGCGTACGCCAGTTTCAATTTCGTTATTGGCGTAATCTCGGAGCGCTTCCATCATACTGCCAGCAGAGCGTACCGTTTCGAACGGCTCTCTAGCCGGCATATGATAAGCTGTATGCATACGCACAATACGATCGCTATCTTTAAGGAAACTATCAAAACCCGTTTCTGAACGAACAAATATCATGATCAAAATACAGCTCATCAAGCCGATCGCTAAACCAAAAATATTAAGCGCAGAGAACATGCCGTTCTTAACTATGTTGCGCCAGGCTGTGATTAAATAATTCTTAAACATCATGATTCCTTTTTGCCGTGCACACGATTAAGCAGCACGTACATTTTCAGTCACAACATGACCGTCGAATAAGTTAATGATTCGTTTTGCGTAATCCGCATGTGCAGGACTATGAGTTACCATAATAATCGTGGTGCCCTCATCATTTAATGCCTGCAACATTTCCATCACTTCTTGGCCATGGGCGCTGTCTAAGTTACCCGTAGGTTCATCCGCTAAGATCATCGCCTGATCGCCCACCACAGCTCGAGCTACCGCAACACGCTGCTGTTGCCCACCAGACAATTGGCTTGGCATATGTTTCGCGCGATGAGCAATACCAACTTTATCCATCACTTTTGCAACCCTTTGCTTACGCTCTGCCGATGGAATATCGTGATATAGCAACGCCAGTTCAATGTTTTCTTCTACGGTTAATTCATCGATAAGATTGAAGTTTTGAAAAATAAAACCAATATTTTTCTTACGGATCACCGAAAGCTGTGCTTCGCTATAGCCAGAGATATCTTCATCATTGAACAAATACTGGCCGCTAGTTGGAGAGTCCAACATACCTATGGTGTTCAATAAGGTTGATTTACCACAGCCAGACGGCCCCATGATGGCGACAAATTCGCCTTTAGCAATTTCAATATTAACGTTATTTAACGCTAAAGTTTCAACGTCGTCAGTTTGATAAACCCTTGATAAATTGTGAAGTTTTAACATAATAGTGTCCCTTAAAATAATTCGTTTATATTCGTTAATTTGATGATTCATTCGACGATTCACTCAATAACTAATTGAGTTTGAGTCTCTGCATGTCCTGATAACTGGTATATGGACTGGTCACCACGTTTTCTCCCGGCTCTAGCCCCTCAAGCACTTCGATAAAGCGGCTGTTTCTTCGTCCTAATCGCACCGAACGCCTTACGGCTTCAGTGCCATCTTGTGTGACAACAAATATCCAGTTGCCACCGGTATCCTGATAAAATGCGCCATTAGGGATCAAAGTCGCTTTAGTCGCATCCCCCAAGGTTAATTTGGTTTGGATGGTTTGGCCGCGGCGAATATCAGACGGCTGTGCGTCGACGAAGGTAAAATCAACTTCAAACTGACCATTTTGTACTTGCGGGTAAATCTTAGCGATTGCTAGTTGATACTGCTCAAACGTTGCCAATTGACCTATATCGACACGTCCTAAGTAAAACTCATCAATAAATGCAGTGACTTTATAGTCATTCGGAGTATCAATTTGCCCTAAACGTTCACCACGTCCGATACTTTGCCCAACTTCAACATTAAAGCCCGACAGCTTGCCGTTCACTGGCGCTCTGACATTCATATTTTCTAAGTTTTGCCGTGATATCGCTAAGTTACTTTCAAGACGTTCAGCTGTGCTTTTAAGAAATGCCAGTTGCGCTTCCTGCATGTTAGCGTCAGAAGCCTGACTCTCTAACGTTAATGCAAGTCGGCTTTTGTACCAGTCTAACCGATCCGATGTATCGTCATATTGTGACTGGCTGATAGCCCCCGTTGTCACTAGCTCTTGCTCTCGCTTTAACTGGCGGGTTAATAGCTTAATTTGATAGTTAATATCAACTAAATTACTTTTGTGGCGTAGTCGGTTTTGCTCTAAGCTCAACTCAATTGAGCGCATATTATTTAATTGCTCAGCAACCCGAGCTTCGTTACCGAGCACATTGAGCTGTAATGACGCATTTGACAGTTCAACAATAAGATCACCAGCATTTAACTGAGCACCATCTTCAACGAGAATGCGTTCCACTCGCCCACCTTCAATCGCATCTAAAAATACGGTTTTTGCCGGTGTTACGCGTCCGCGAACCGGAATAAAATCTTCAAATATGTCACTTGTTACCGTAGAGATCACAATTTTATTGGTCTCAACAGATAG